>CAYNCR010000048.1:0-13230 GCA_964395575.1 uncultured Desulfohalobiaceae bacterium | reverse complement strand
CCCTGGCGATTCGCTGCTCCGCCAGAGAGGTTGGCATGACCTCATGGAATGTCCGTTCCTTGAGCTCGTCCCGGCTCAGACCGAACCGCTTAGCCATGGCCGGATTGGCCGTCAGGAAGCGCCCCGTTTCGTCCGCGAGGGCGATGGCGTCCGGGGAGGTGTCGAAGAGCTTGCGGTATTTCTCCTCCTCCTCCAGGAGGTTGCGCTCCATGTTCTTGCGTTCCGTGATATCGCGGGTGGTCCCCTGGAACCCCACAATCTCCTTGGAATCGTTCCGCAGAGGGGAAACCAGCACCTCGGTCCAGAACATTGATCCGTCGCGTCTGAGCTGTCGCAGCTCCGCGCGGTAGACAGGGTTGTCCTCATCCTCCCGCAACCCTTTCCCGCGAGGATCGTCCAGAAATCCCTTCACGAACCGCTGTTCCTCGGGCGGAAGATGGCCGAAGACGCTCCCCCCAACAACCTCATCCGGAGACACGCCGAAAACGCGTCGCACTGAGGGGGAAACGAAGGTGTAGCGCCCCTCGAGATCCATGGTCCAGATCACGTCCGCGGAATTCTCCGCCAGGAGCCTGTATTTGGCTTCACTCTCCCGAAGGGCTTTCCACGTCCGCTGCATCTCCGTGATATCCCATCCGGAGCAGACCACGTACTCCACTCGCCCCTGCTCATCGAGCTTGGGCGTGCGGATCACGGCGATCAATCGCTGCTCACCGCTTGCGTCGGGGCTCCATTCCTCCCTATGGATCGTGCGCTGGCTCCGAAAGACCTCGCTGTTGCGCTCCATGCGCTCCCTGGCGTTCTCAGGCGGGAGGAACTCCCAGAGGGGCCTGTATTCGACGATCCGCTTGGAGAAACCCAGAAATTCCGCATGGGCCTGGTTAACCGCTCCGTAGGTCTCCTCGTCCATCAGATACCACAGCTGGACGGGGACCGACTCCAGAAGCAGAGCCTGTTCCTCGCTCTTTCGCCGCAATTCCTCCTCGGCCTGTTTCCGCTCGCTCACGTCGCGGACGAAGGCTGCTATCATCCCGGCGTTCTGCGGATCAGAGGATATGGCCACCTCCACGTGGAAGACGCTTCCGTCCTTGTGCCGATTCTGCGTCTCGAAGCGCTCCGTGCCGGAGTGCAGGACTCGGTTGATGAGGTTGCCGATCTCGGCCCGGCTATCGATGGCCACAAGCCGGTCGAAGGGCATCCCCTGCAGCTCCTCCATGCCGTACCCGCTCATCTCCGCGTACGCCGCGTTGACTTCAGCGATCCTCCCCTCGGTATCCAGGAGCAGGAATCCGTCCATGGCCGTTTCCACCACACGGCGGTACCTGCGCTCGCTCTCAGCGAGTTGATGGTTACTCCGCCGAATCTCCCGGGTCTTGCGATTAACCTCGATGCGAAGCCACACGATTGCCAGCGCCCCCACCACCAGAAGCCCGCCCAATCCGTAGAGCAGATCGGCCAGCCATTCCGGATACCGGGTCACGGACTCCTGACCACCGAACCACTTCTTCATGACCCTGTGATAAACGGAGTCGGGGTTATTCTTGATGCGCGGCAGAAGATCGTTCAGAGCGGGCAGAACCCTGCCCGGATCTCCCTCGGGAACAGCGTAGTTCATCTGGATGGGATTGAAGACAATGGGCGTGCTCTGCACCGCGAACTCGCCCGCATTCGCCCCTGCGAAGAGCCGGTTGACCACTCCCGCGTCGACCTGCTTGCGCTCAAGGGCCTGGAAGATGTTGCGGTATTTATTGATTCGCACTGGGGTGTAGGAAATGTCCATCTTTTCCAGCAGGTCGGCGAAGTTGCGGGCATGGGTGTCGTTGGGCTGAAGGGCGATCTGACGACCCTTGAGATCACGGATAGCGTCCACCTGGAGATCCTCTCTGGTGTAGATCTGACCCCAGTTCGTCAGCAGCGTGGTATTGCAAAAGTCGAGGTATCCCTGTCGGGGCTCCGTGAGGGCAACTGCGGGCAGAATGTCGATCTCACCCCGCCTGAGCTTGGCGAAGACCACATCCCATTCGGAGTAGACGTATCGGAGCTGCCACCCCCGTTCCCGGGCCACTGCTTCCAAAACCCTGATGAAAACCCCTTGAGGACCGGATTCGCCCATGAAGATCGAGGGCTTGTTGTCGTAGACCCCGACCCGGATCGTCCGAGTATCCTGATTGGCTCCGATCCGAGCCGTGGACCCTGCGAGGAAGAGAACCGCACAGACGAGCGCAAGGAGCCAAGCTCCCCAACGCGTTCTCCTGCTTGGATCATGCCGTGAAAGCGATCGACGGTCGCGTACGAGGTTCAGTTGCATGCAAAAATCTCGCGGAACCTGCTTGAGCTTGAAGCCGCAGAGTTGTTTCGGAGACTGACTCCTATTCCGCCTGCGGGTTTCGACTTGCTCGGCTCCTTGTCAAACGGTGCGCAATACACTATTCAATCGAGTTTCGGCTCAAAATTGCTTTCGCCGCGCGGGGCCCTTTACTCGGATCGCGACAAGCCTATTTGTGCGCCCCAAGTTCCTATCCGGGCGAGCTTGCACGGAGGCTCTCCGGAACACAGCCCCTACACAGCTCGGGGGTTTATTTCCCCCCACAAAATGGGGCTTCATGGAAACCTTGGAGCGAACATCGCTCGCCCTTCTCCCAAAAACACATCATGTGTCCTGACTGGCCCCCATTCAAAATTATGACGGATTCACACCGAAAAGACAAAAATTCCCATCTTTTTATCGGTCAGTTGTCCCATTTGATTAATAGCATGCGCACAACTCACTCTATTATTGGAATATCCTCAATGCTCTGATAAGCTGAAGCCCATTGCTCCACCGCCGCTCCCCACTTAGAGACCTGAGTAACTTGCTTATGCCATTTCATTCCGTACATTTTCTCAGCCGCATCGAGCCCTTTTCCCGTCTTCCCGAGCCGTTGCTCAGGGACAGCCTCCCCTTTCTGACCAAGAGCGACACCTTCAGGGACATGACCCTTTTCGTCCAGAACAAGACCAGCCTGAGCCACCTCTACATCGTTCTTGTGGGCCGCATTGAACAATACATCCTGCAGGACGGGGAAAAGAGTCTGTACAGCATTCTCTCCGACGGGGCCATCTACGGAGATGTCTCGCTGCTCTTCAACCACGGAATCTCCCTGTTCACGGTGAACACCCTGGAAGACACGGTCTTCTACTGCCTCGAGGTCCAGCGCTTCCTGGAGCTCTGCTCCCTGTCCCCCGAATTTTCCGCCTTTTTCGTGGACACCTTTCGCAGGAATACGAATCAGAGAAGCTTTTTGACCCAGATCGCCAAAAAGGCGGCCGAGGATGCGGTCCATCGGGACATCCCGGAACGGGGAGAGCTCGTATCCAGTCTGTACACGCCGCACTACGCGGAATGCCGGAGCGATACCTCCGTGCGCGAGGCCAGCCGTCTCATGAGCAGCCGAGAGGAAGACTTTATCCTCGTCCGGAGCCCCTCCGGAGAATACAGCGGGATTGTCACCGACGAGGATATCCGGAGCAAGGTGGTTGCCGCGGGGCTGGACTCCCATGAGCCGGTGCATCGCATCATGACCTCCCCTCTAAAGAGCGTTTCCCTGAACGCGGATATCTACGAGGCGAGCCGACGCATTTCCGGACTGGGGATATCCCATCTCGCTGTAGAGGACGATTCCGGGCGTGTCATTGGCGTTCTGACGGAACATGGCCTTTTGTCGGCTCAGGGCGCCTCTCCGGCACAGCTCACACAAAAGCTCCGCAACGCCGTTTCCGTGGAGGAGATAGCCGCTCGGCGAAAACAGTTGCCCCTTCTGGTCCACTCCCTTCTGGAGAGCGGAGCCAGGGCGGAACATCTCAATCCCCTGGTTACCGCATTCACCGACCTCATCCTCAAGCGGCTCCTCGATTTCGCCCAACAGCAGCTGGGCCCCCCGCCGGCCCGTTTCGCGTTCATGGTGCTCGGAAGCGAGGGGCGCAAGGAACAGACCCTCAAAACGGATCAGGACAACGCCATCGTTTTCGAGAACGTATCCCCCGACCGGCAGGACGCGGTCCGGGACTACTTTCTCGGTCTGGGCCGCCTCGTCTGTGGATGGCTGGATCAAGTGGGATACACCTACTGCGACTTCGACATCATGGCCCAGAACCCGCAGTGGTGCCAGCCGCTACAGGTGTGGAAGGACTACTTCCGTGCCTGGATCAAGGAATCCACCCCCGAGGATATTCTGCAGTCCTGCATCTTCTTCGACTTTCGGCTCGGTTACGGGGACGTGGAGCTTGTGCGTGCGCTCCGGGACAGCCTCTTCGCAACCCTCGATCCGGAAGGAAAATTCTTTCGCCATCTTGCCAAGAGCACGCTCCAGGTGAATCCGCCGCTGGACTTCTTCGGCAACTTCATCCTGCACGGGGAAAGGGACGGAAAAAAGGCCCTGGATCTCAAGCCCCCCATGCGGCTCATTGTTGACATGGCTCGCATTTATGGGCTCTGCACCCGGATCAGGGAAACGAACACCCTGCAGCGCCTCGTCCGCCTGGAGGAGCTGGGAACCCTGCCCCGAGGCGAATCCCGGGAGCTGCAACAGGCCTACGCTCTGATGATGGACTTGCGTCTCTCCGAACAGGCCAGGGTCGTTCTGGAGGAGGGTCGCGCCCCCCTGAACAGCATCTTCCCCAGAGATCTCAGCCACATCCAGAAACAATCCCTGAAAGCCGCTTTCAAGAGTCTGCAAAAGGTGCAGGAGAGACTGCAGGCGGAATTCTTGGGGGGATACGTGGGATAGGAGTATTTTTTCTCTTTTGTCGCTCATCGAGGTGCCCAGCCGCTGTGGAACTATTCTTGATCCCGTATTCCGATGTGCGGGCTCGCGGAGACCCGTTGGGAAGCTTGGCAGGCCTGCTCCAGGGTATAGATCCCCTGAGTGGCCAGAAGGGGGATGAGCTTGAGCCATATCCGGGCCGTGGTCACGGCGTCTCCATAAGAGGTATGTCTGGCCCTGACCGCAACGCCGAGCCGCTTGGCGGTCGCCTCCAGGCTGTGATCCCTCTGGTGCGGCTTGACCGCGGCGGCGAGCAAAGCGGTGTCCAGGACGGGATTGGTGATCCTGACCCCGGTGCCGGCCTCCTTGGCGCGCAGGAACTCCATATCGAACACGGCGTTGTGGGCCACGAGAACGGTGTTCGCGGCGAATTCGAGAAAAAGGGGCAACACCTCCTCGATTCGGGGCTGACCCTCGAGCATCTCCGGCCTGATCCCGTGAGCCTGGATGGATTCCTCGGGAACGATCCTGCCCGGATCGATGAGCTGATTGAAGATTTCCCTGGACTGGAGACGGCCGTTCACGATCCGCACCGCGCTCAGGGAGATGATCTCGTCTCCGGCCTGTGGGCTCAGACCGGTCGTCTCCGTGTCAAAGACGGTGTAAGTCAACTCTGAAAGCGGGCTATCCGGACGATACAAAGCGGCTTCCGCCTGCGCTGGCCCCGGCATTTCCAGCCTTGCTTCCAAAGCCGCTCCCGGTCGATCCCGCATGGCCCCTTCACTACCGGCTGCAAGCGGCATGCGGAGCTCTAGCTCCCATTCCCTCCCTTCCTCCCGGGTGCGGGACTCGACCTTCATTCCGTGCAAAAAAAGAATGTCCTCGATCCTGAGGCTGACGGAGCCACCAGTCGAAGCCGCGAGCGCCGTATCCCTCCACGTGGCCAGATCCCCGGGGCCGTCGCCCTGTCCCGAGAAAACAAGCACCGCATCCGCCTCGTTTCGCTCCAGTCGGCAACGGATCTGTTCAACTCCGCCCCTGTGACCGATCTCTCGGATCAGCTCCCGCAATGCCAGCACACAGGGGTATTCGTCCGCCTCGATCCACGGGGGTTCATCTTCGGCCGTGCCCTCCAAGCGCACCCGCACTCCCTCGTCCATGCCGTCCACAGCCGCCTTCAACAGCTCCTCAGGACGACAGGGAGTCATGGGCCATCTTCTGGAGATGCCCTGCGCCTGCGGATCGGCCGCAAGATCCCTGGCCACGTCGCGGATTGCAAGGACGAATCCCCATATGGCCCCATTGCGGACCAAGGGAGTCAACTGCACATGGAAAAGCCTGTTCCCGGGACCGGGACAGGTAAACTCCCGGGCTTCCGACGCGTCCTTTCCCTGACTGTCCCGCATCTCCGCCAGAGCGCGATTGAGAGGAGAAACCTCGGGCAGTACCCGAGAGAGGCTGCGGTGCAGCCCCAGTAGACCGCAGGAGCTGGATCCACAGCTCGTGGAGGGAGTGAAAAGCGCCCCAGCCCTACCATTGAAGGCCAGAATCTCGCCCTCGAGAGTGCAGGCCACGACTCCGTAGGGGAGACTGTCCAGGAGGGTTTCGTACAGGCTCAGCCGCTCTTTTGTTTCCCCGTGATACTGCTCGGCGCTCATCCAGGTTTGTTCCTGCGCCGTGCCCAGACATCCAGCCAAGGAATTGATCGCTTCGGCCACATCCCGGATCTCCCGGCTGCCCTTCTTGATCCGGATGCGGTGTCCTGAATTGGCTCCTGCTATAAGCAGGGCCTCCTCACGAAGCCAATACAGGGGAACGATATAGTTCTGAAAAATCTCGTTGAGCAAAAAGAGCTGACCGATAAGGATCACCACGGCGATCAGAAAAATAAGCCCGAAATTCTCCGTACAGACGGATATGATTTCTCTTTGGGCCCCGGGGCTCATGAAACGCCAGACCGCACCCCAGACCACCAGGGCCAACAGCGCGGTGAAGCCCAGGACATAGAGTCCGATCAGGACCCAGTATTTTTTCTTGAGGTTCATGCCCGCCATAAGGCATCAGGCTGTCCCGCTCTTACCGGAAAAACGTTTTTTCCGTGTTGGGTACGTATTAGGAGCTGTCCGGCTCCTGGGGACGGAGCCTTATTTCCAGACGGTAGTGCAGCTCAGCGAGAAAGTACATGCTGCCCAAGGGGACCCCCAGCCCCACAAGCGCGCCGAGAAGAATATTGCTCTCCAGATCAAGCCCCAGGAAGTAGAGGCCGAAATTGATACCAATCCCCACCAGAAAGTAGGGGATATAGAGCTTGCTCTTTTTCTGCATCCGCTGCCACTGCCTCTTTTCCTCCTCCGTCTCGAAGTAGAGCCTGCGATACTGGCGTCCGCTGAGCTTCACGTCCAGATAGGGCTTGTTCTCCTGTTGCTGCTCCATGGTCACCTCCAGTGCGTGCCGCCCTGCGGCCTTGCAGCAAAAATAAGAAAAAAGCGGGGCACCGGCCTGCGGCGCCCCGCCAGGGAACTCCGGCCATGGAAAGTTTTCTCCGGCTGTGGCGGACCCCCTCCATTCGCGCTCCAAAAGGGCAGCTCCACAACCGAAATCCATTCCCCGCAGGCCTAGAGGTCCCGGTCTCAAAAACCTCTTTAATCGTAGCGCAGCTCGATGGAGTATTTGCGCTCCGTCTCCTCGTTGCAGCGCTTGGTGAGGAGCGAAACCACGATAAAGAAGATGAAGGCCAGCGGGACCCAGTAGACCTGATGGCCCACAGGGACCTTGAACCCGAAGATCTGGTCGCTCAGGAAGAACCAGTGCGGGCTCCCGAGCACGATCTTGGCGTAGAGCCAAGAGAACAGGGTCAGGGCTGTAAAGACCGAGGCTGTGGCCAAGTGGGCCGCCTTGGTCGCCTTGTCCCACCAGATGCCCAGAATGAGCCCCGGGCCGCAGGAGGTGACGATGAGGACGAAGGCCCAGCCGGAGAGGTCCAGGACCATGGCCGGCGGGCTGATGGAGATCAGAAAGCACACCGCCAGAGAAACCACGATCCAGATGCGCATGGCCTTGACCTGGTTCTCCTGGGCCCACTTGCTGCCCAGAATCCTGATCATCCAGTCCCTGCCCAGCACGACCTGCATCACCACGGTCCAGGCCGAGACGGTGGACATGCAGATGGCCAGGCCCCCGGCCACCAGGATACCCAGGAGCCACGGCTGGCCCAGGGCCTGGGTGGCCGCGATCATGGAATAGTCCGTGGCCGCGGCTGCGCCGGTACCGTAGAGCTTCTGCAGATAGCCGAGCACTCCCACGGCGCTGTTTACGCCCTCTTCCTGCATGGCCGGATGCATCGTCTCCAGCAGCACGCGGGCCGCGCTGCCGATGATGATAAGGCCCCAGTACATGATGCCGCCGAAGAAGGCGGACCAGAATACTGCCAGGCGAGCGGAGTTGATGTCCATGGCGGTGAAGAACTTGACCACGGAATAGGGCATGGTAGCGAAGCCGTAGTGCCAGACGAAGAAGAAGCTCACCATGCCCGTCCACATGCCGAGCAGCGGATGGGAGGAGCCCTCAGTGGAGTGCGGCGGGAGCCAGAATTCGGGGTTGTTCTGCTGAATAGCGCCGGCTAGCCCTTCGAAGCCGCCGAAGGTCACCAGGATCATCAGGCCCACGAGAAAGGCGGCAATGGTCATGAGGATGCCCTGCAGACCCTGCGTCCAGGTGGTGGCCACCATCCCCCCGAGGTAGACGTAGGCCAGCACCGTTCCCGTGCCGATCACCAGGGACCACATATAGGGAATCCGCAGGATGGCCAGCAGGAACAGGGAGGTGCCCACCAGGGCCAGGGTGATATAGAGAATCCCGGTGATGATGACCGGTATGCTTGTAATCGCCCGGACCAGCTTCTCGCTTTCATAGCGATCGGCATAGAAGTCGGTGAAGGACACTGGCGCGTATTTGCGCAGCGGGGCCGCTGTCAGCATGGATGCCA
This sequence comes from uncultured Desulfohalobiaceae bacterium, assembly GCA_964395575.1. Taxonomy (GTDB): domain Bacteria; phylum Desulfobacterota; class Desulfovibrionia; order Desulfovibrionales; family Desulfothermaceae; genus JAIPDU01. The sequence goes on along the minus strand of CAYNCR010000048.1, from coordinate 4,503 downwards.
GGGGCATGCCCAGAATGATCCCGCACAGGGCCCACCAGAAGGAATACCCCAGCAGGAAGATGAATGCGGGAAGCCCCAGAAAGCTAGCCGGGGACAAAAAGGCCGCGGAAAGGCCCGCTCCATTGATGAGCGGTCCCACGTTGCGGCCGGCAACCGCGTATTCCATGGGGCTGGAGGCCGCCTTGCGGGTATACCAGCCGATTCCGAAAACGATGGCGAAGTATATCACCGCGAACAAGACCACAATGGGATGGATCTGTCCGATCATAGCTTACCCCCTTTTCCCTTTCTGCTTGGAGCGCTCAGCGTATTTCTTGGGCACGTAGTACCACACAAAAGCCAGGAGGCTAGGCATGATCCATACCATGAACGGACTCACATAGATCCATGGGGCGGGGATACCCAATATCGTGGTGTGCACCGTTCCAACATTGCTATTGATCTCAATAAACCAGAAGAACGCCAAGAGACCATAGGTTATGATCAGGCCGATCCAGAAAATGGGAAACATCCCCTTAAACATACACTCCCTCCCTTGTGTTTTCCGTCGTTATTCTCAACTCCCTTTGAGGAGCGCGAACGCCTTGCTGTTTGCCGGAATCGCGATACTCCCTCTTCAAGCGGCGAAACGTGTCACCCCAAGCTCCAGTTCGAAGGAATCCAGTAAAGAATCCCCCTAGAGAGCCTCTCGCGAGTCTTTCTCACAAAGAGATCCCCCGTCTCTGCTGCGAGAGAGGCGGGGGATCTGCGCACAACTGCGGCTATTACTTTTTGGAGCTTAGCTCCGGAAAGTCCCAGTAGAAGTACTCCTCCTTGTCCCTTTCAGTGCCTTCGTCCTGCTTCTTGTGCTCGTTCTCCCTGAGCTCGATCCGGCGGATCTTGCCGCTGATGGTCTTGGGGACCTCCTCCACGAACTGCAGGATCCGCGGAATCTTGAACTTGGGCAGGATCTGCATGCTGTGCTGGAAGAGCTCCAGGGCCAGATCCGAAGAGGCCTGATAGCCCTTGCTCAGGATGATGTAGGCCTTGACCAGCTGATAGCGCTCCGGATCCGGCACGCCGACAACTGCGGACTCCGCGACAGCCGGATGCTCCACCATGGCGCTCTCCACCTCGAAGGGGCCAACCCGGAAGTCCGAGGACTTGATCACGTCGTCCGCGCGTCCCACGAACCACCAGTATCCGTCCTCGTCCACAAAGGCCCGGTCCCCGGTGTAATAGAAGTTGTTCACAAAGACTTCCTGCATCTTCTTGGGGTTGCCGATGTACTCGGTGAACAGGCCGATGGCCCGCCAGCGGTCCAGCCGGACCACGATGTGGCCCGTTTCGTTGGGGCTCGTGACCTCGTTGGCCTCGTCGTCCGCCAGGGTGACGTCGTACATGGGCGAGGGCACCCCGAAGGAGCCGACGCGCATGCTCTCCTTCATCCAGGGGGCGTTGCCGATCATGGCCGTGGATTCCGTCTGGCCGAAAAAGTCCCGGATTACGTCCCCGGTGTGCTTCTTCCATGTCTGAATGGCCTCTGGGTTCAGCGGCTCGCCCGCGCTCACCGAGTGCCGGAGCGCGCTGAAATCGAACTGTTCCAGATCCATCCGGACGAACATGCGCCATCCGGTGGGCGGCGCGCAAAAGGTGGAGACCTTGTACTTGCTCACGTAGTCCAGATACTTGTTTCCGTCCAGGGCCTTGAAAAAGAAACCCGCCACAGTGGCCCCCATATTCAGGGGAGCGAAAAAGCTGCTCCAGGCCCATTTGGCCCAGCCGGGAGCGCTCAGATTGTGGTGGATGTCGTCGGGCCTGATACCGATCATCATGGCCGTGGACAGATGCCCCACCGGATAGGAGATCGCCGTGTGCCCCACCCGCTTGGGAAGACCGGTCGTTCCGGAGGTGAAGAAGCAAAAGATCGGATCATCGCATTTGGTCGGGGCCGGCTCTGCGGTATCGGATTCCTTGTCCAGCTCCGCAAACGCCGTCCACCCCTGCTTCTCGCCCAGAATCAGCTTGACCTTGGGGGTGGCCCCTGTCTTTTCCAGGGCCTCGTCAATGGTTCCCGCGGAAGCCGCATCCGAGATCACCACATCCGGGGGATAGGTCTCAAAGCGATACTGCAGCTCCCGAACGGTCATGGTCGTGGCCGTGGGCACCGCGATGAGCCCGCCCTTGACACCGGCCAGGTGTGCAATCCATGTCTCGGGCATAATGGGAATCATCATGTACACGTTGTGGCCCTTCTCCACCCCGTAGCGGCGCAGGTAATTCAGGAGCCTGTTGGATGAGGCCGCCATCTGGCTATAGGTGTAGCGCCTCTCTTCCCCGCTCTCCATGTCCGCCCAGATCAGGGCCGTCTTGTCCCCCTGCTGGGCCACGTGCAGCCCTTCAAAGATCTCCTCGGCCCAATTGAAGCGCTCCGGGAAGGTCGCGGTGTTCACCTTCTGGAAAAAGTCCTCCACCGCTTGCGCCTTTTCCCGGTTGTCGGGCATTTTCGAAATGTCCATGGCCTCTTTGTAGATACCCTGCATGTCCATAGCAGACCTCCTTGATATGCCGTTTCGCAATCACGACCGCTTGGTATATGCACTCCTTACAGCCTTCCAAAAAAGAAACAGTGTTCATGCAACCCTCATTCGCGGGCCGAAACCGGGCACAACCAAGCATGAAAATGCGAGGCAATTGCGGGTGGACGCTGAAGCGCGGGTTTCATCCCGGGTTTCACATGACGGGATACGCGACACCTTCAGCGACATTTCGGTCTCACGTCCTTTGAGACAGGGGGCAATTTGTGTGTTTTCTCTCCGGAACGGACACGATTTCATCTTGTGCGGTTCCAACAAGGCCATGGTTTATTATGAAACCCAGCGAAGCGCTCCACCCGCTGTTGCCTCGCAGATAATTCACTGAAAATCAGCTAGTTGAACGCATTTTCATACAAAGCAACCCCGCGCTAGCGCAGATACCGCGCGCGCAACTCGTCCGCCAGGCTGTGCGGATCGCTCTCCTTGCTCTCGATGCGCCGGATCAGATCCTCCAGCTCGCCGCCGGACTCAAGCTCCTCCACGATGGGATCCAGCAGGGTCGCCCTGAAGGAGTTCAAAAGCTGCAGACGGGCCTTGCGCCGCTCGCGCCGGGCCAGGATATCCGTCTCCAGAAGCACCTGGTAGTGCTCGTCGATCTTGGCTCGCACCTCCTCCACCTGCTCGGCGAATTCCTCCGGGTGGGCGATATTCTGCAGGGTGAGAACAGGCGGCCTCCATCCAGAGTGATGCTCGCTGACCATGTTGAGCATGCGCATGAGCTCCTGGTAGAGCTTGCTCGCCCCCTTCTGGTCCGCCTTGTTGATCACGAAGAGGTCCGCGATCTCCATGATTCCGGCCTTGAGGGTCTGCACCTCGTCACCCAGGCCCGGAGTCAGGGCCAGGAGCACGCTATGGGCGTTGTTCATCACATCCACCTCGGATTGCCCCGTGCCCACGGTCTCCAGGATGATGCGGTCCATGCCCATGGCGTCCAGGACGTGCACCGCATCGTCCACAGCCGCGGCAAGGCCCCCCAGGGCGCCGCGGGTAGCCAGGCTGCGGATGAAAACGCCACGATCCTCGGCATGTTTCTGCATGCGGACCCGGTCGCCCAGGATAGCTCCCCCGCTGAAGGGGCTCGTGGGGTCCACGGCCAATACGCCGACCCTATACCCCGTGGCCCGGTAGCTGCTGATCAGGTGATCGGTAATCGTGCTCTTGCCCGCCCCGGGAGCGCCGGTCAGACCAAGCACCCGGGCTTTTCCGGTATAGGGAAAGAGCTCCTTGACGATCTCCCTCGCCCGCGGAGAATTGTCCTCCAGATTCCGGATCAGCCGCGACGCCAGGCGGATGTCCCCGCCCCGAATCCTTTCCGCTGTGCTCATGTCCCTCCGGTCCTTGTGCCGCTTGTCCCGCTCAGAGGATCCGCCGATTTAAAGTGTCTCCCGGGGCGTCACATTCTCCTCGATCCAATTGGTGATGCTCTCGATATGGGTCCCGGGGGTGAAGACCTCTTTGATGCCCTGCTCGTAGAGATAGGGGATATCCTTGTCCGGGATGATGCCTCCGCCGATAACCGGGATGTCTCCGGCGCCCCGCTCCTCGAGCAGCCGGACCACCCTGGGGAAAAGGTGCTTGTGGGCCCCGGAAAGGCAGCTGAGGCCGACAAGGTCCACATCCTCCTGAAGGGCCGCTTCCACGATCTGTTCCGGGGTCTGGTGACACCCGGTGTAAATCACCTCGTATCCCGCATCGCGAAAGCTCCGGGCCAGCACCCTGGCTCCCCGGTCATGGCCGTCCAGACCGGGCTTGGCCACCATGACCCGCAAGTTTTTCTGCGCCATGCTCGCCTCCGTCTAGCCGTGTGAAGTCAAATTGTTTTATTCTTTTATTGCCCCTGTTCCTACCGCTCGCGGAAAAGAAAACCCCAAAGTAACTATTCACCACCCCACTAACTATTGTAAGCCGACATGGGGTATTTTGAATC
>CAYNCR010000047.1:0-13495 GCA_964395575.1 uncultured Desulfohalobiaceae bacterium | reverse complement strand
GCGAGATGCGAAACATGGTCATTTATTCCGGCACAGTGGCTATGCTCACCGACGGATTCCGCTACGGCGAGCGGTTTGAGGCGGAGATGGTCGATCCCCATCTGGAACGGCGTTTGGGGCTTCAGTACGCGGTCAACAACGTGGAAGACATCACCGCCTAAGTCTTTGAGGGAGCATTTGAAATGCGCATCGATTCCGTGCAGATGGCGGTCGTTGAGGACAACAAGGAGGCGGCGCGACAAAAGGCAGCGGACAAGGTTCGCAGCTGCCGGGGAGCGGATCTGGTGATCCTGCCCGAGATGTGGCCCATCGGCTTCATGAGCTTCGATCGCTACTTTGAAGAGGCCGAGGAGGGCGAAGGCCCCACGCTCTCCCTCATGCGCTCCCTGGCCCGGGAGATCGGGGCCCACGTGCACACCGGCAGCTTCGTGGAAAAAGAGGGGGATCGCTACTACAACTCCAGCTATCTCCTGTCCCCGAGCGGCGAGGTCCTGGCCAACTACCGCAAGATCCATCTCTTCGGGTACAACTCCCGCGAGACCCAGCTTCTGACTCCTGGCGAGCAGGTCGCGGTCGTGGAGACGGATCTCGGCACCATGGGGCTTGCAACCTGCTTCGACCTGCGGTTTCCAGAGCTTTTCCGGGTCATGGCGGACCGTGGCGTGGAAATGTTTCTGGTCTGTTCCGCCTGGCCTTATCCCCGCCTGGAGCACTGGCTCATGTTCAATCGCGTCCGGGCCATCGAGAACCAGTGCCTTCTCGTCTCCGCCAACGCCGTCGGCCCCAACAAGGGGGCCAGCTTTACCGGCCACAGCATGATCGTGGATCCCTGGGGCAGCATCCTGGCCTCCTGCGGGGACGAGGAAACGATTATCTCCACAACGGTCGGAACGGACAAGGTGCACAGGGCCAGGAAGGAGTTCCCCGGGCTTGCCGGGCGCGTGGACTGGCTCCGTTCTGTCTGCGATCGGGAGTAGCCCGAGGACAGGGCAATACAACGAAGTGGAGGACACAGCAATGATCGATACAAGCATCGACTTTTGCGGGGTGCGGCTGAAGAACCCCCTTGTTGCCGCCTCGGCGGAGCCGACCCTGAACGCCGCCAACATGAAGAAGTGCATCGACGCCGGGGCGAGCGGGGTGATCGCCAAAACCATGACGGACTCCCCCGCCATGCGGGAGCTGACCCAGAAGGCCAAATGGCGCTTCCTCAACGAGCGCCACGAGGTCTGCCGCGGCAAGGTGCCGCGCTGCTTCAGCCTGTACAGCCGCAGCGGCCTGGCCCTGGAGCAGCCCGAGGACTTCATGGCCGAAATCCGGGAAACGGTGCGCTACGGACGGGAAAAGGACGCCGTGGTCATCGGGAGCATCGGCTCCATCGAGAAACAGGGCTGGGTGGATCTGGCCAAACAGATGGAGGACGGCGGGGTGCCCCTTCTGGAGCTCAACTTCGGCTGTCCCCACCCCAAGCTCATGGAAGGGGTCAAGACGGGGATGAACGTGGGCCAGGACTTTGACGTGGCCTGCGATATCACCCGGGCGGTGGCCGAGGTGGTGGACATCCCCGTCATGATCAAGGTGACCCCCCAGGTGAGCGATCTGGTGCAGTTCTCCGGAAAGCTCCTGGAGGCGGGTGCTTCGGCAGTGACCCTGACCAACCGCTTCATCGGCTTCGTCCCGGACATCGAGACCGGCAAACCGCTCATCTACGGCCAGGCCGGCATCGGCGGTCCCTGGATCAAACCCCTCACCCTGCGCTGGATCAACGAGGTGCGGCAAGCGTACGGGAACAAGTTGGCCATAGCTGGCACCAACGGCGCCTACGACTGGCGGGACATCGTGCAGTTCCTCATGAGCGGGGCCCACATCGTGGAAATGTGCTCCGCGGTCATGTGCTATGGATACGACTGGCTGGGCAAGCAGGTGCGCGGCCTGGAAGAGTATATGGAGCAGCGCGGATACACCAGCCTGGACCAGTTCCTGGGCTGCGCCTCGGACGCGGCCCTGCAGTACGCGGACATGCCCATGGAAAAGGCCCGTGTGAATCCGGACCTGTGCAGCAACTGCGGTCGCTGCCTCAAGGCCTGCTTCTCCGACGCCATGCAGGAGGGCGAGGGAAGCACCTGGGTCAAGGAGGAGAACTGCGTGGGCTGCGGGGGCTGCTACTCCGTCTGCCCCGTGCACGGCGCAGTGGAGATCGTGACCTGCTGAAAGCGAACACCGCGCCCGGATTCCCGATTGACGGCAATGCAGCGGCGCGGGGCCGAAGGGGCTGCTCTCTTCGGATCAAGGCAAGGAGGAGCTATGAGCTCACGTCTTCTAGAAGGAAACGAGGCCGTGGCCTGGGGAGCGCACTACGCCGGATGCGGCTTTTTCGCCGGCTACCCCATCACTCCGGCCACGAGCGTCTTCAACAGCATGCTCGGCCTCCTGCCCCCCACCGGGGGCACTGTGCTCCAGGCCGAGGACGAGATAGCGGCAATCGGGTACTGCATCGGCGCCTCCATGGCCGGGAACAAGGCCATGACCGCGACCTCCGGGCCGGGCATCAGCCTGTATTCGGAGAACATCTCTTTCGCCATCGGCTCGGAGATTCCCCTGGTGCTCGTGGATGTGCAGCGGCTGGGCCCCTCCACGGGATCCGCGACCAAGGGCGCGGACGGGGATATCCAGTTCCTGCGCTGGGGCAATACCGCGGGCCAGCCGGTGATCGTTCTCGCGCCGGTGGATGTCGCGGACTGCTTCCGGCTGACCATGGAGGCCTTCAACCTCGCGGAGCGCTTCCGCTGTCCGGTCTTTCTGGCCTCCAACAAGGAGGTGGGGCAGACCCGGGAGAGCGTGGATCTGGAGGCCATGGACCTGCCCCAGGTCCTGGACCGCAAGATGGCCCAGGAGGGCGAGGGCTTTCGTCCCTTTGCCTTCGAGCGAGAGGACGAGGCGCCCGGCTTTCTGCCCATCGGCGGCTCGACCCTGGTGCGGCAGACCTCCTCCACCCACGGGGAGGACGGGTACATCACCGCGGATCCGGAGGAGATCGATCGTATGCAGCGGCACAGGGAGGCCAAGGTTTCGGCCCATGTGGACAGCTTCGCCTTCAGCGAGGAGTCCATCGATCCGGCGGCCGATCTGGTCATCCTGAGCTACGGGGTTACCGCCCGCTCCGCGCGCGACGCCCTGGCCTGGTGCCGGAGCGAGGGCAAGAGGGTTTCCCTGCTCGTGCTCAAGACGCTGTGGCCGGTTCCGCAGGCCCTGATCCGGGAAAAGACGCGCGGCGCGAAGGCGGTTCTCGTGGCGGAGATGAATCAGGGCCAGTACACCCCGGAAGTGGAGCGCACGGTCCCGGACAAGGAGGTGCGCTTTGTGGGCAAAATGAACGGGGAGCTCGTGTCTCCGTATGAAATCAAGGAGAGCGTCGATGTCTGGTTTGCTGAATAAGGAGCGGCCGCCTGTCTTCTGCCCGGGCTGTTCCCACGACAAGGTGGTGCGCTCCCTGGATCAGGCGCTTCAGAACATGGGCCTCGCGGGAAATCAGGTGGTCCTGGTCAGCGATATCGGCTGTTCCGGCCTTTTCGACACCTTTTTCCACACCCACGCCCTGCACGGCCTGCACGGCCGCGCCCTGACCTATGCGGCCGGGATCAAGCTTGCCCGGCCCGAGGCACACGTCATAGTCACCATGGGCGACGGGGGCCTGGGCATCGGAGGGGCCCATCTGCTGGCCGCATGCCGCCGCAACCTCAATCTGACCCTGCTCGTATTGAACAATTTCAACTTCGGCATGACCGGAGGGCAATTCTCCGTGACCACGCCGCCGGAGAGCCTTGTGGGCTCCGGATTCCTGAACAATCTGGAGCAGCCCATGGATATCTGCAGCGTGGCTGACAGCGCCGGAGCCCCCTATGTGGCGCGCTGTTCCGCGTACACAAAGGGCTTGTCCGATCAGCTGCAGCAGGCGGTGGAATACGACGGGTTCAGCCTGCTCGATATCTGGGGCATCTGCACCGGCCGCTACAAGAAACAGAACACCATCAGCCCCAAGCAGATCGATCAGGAGATCACGGATCTTCCCGCGTATACCGGTCGCATTTCGGCAAACGAGCGCACGGAGTACGCCGCGAGCTACGCCCGGGAAGGGGCATCCCGTTCCGGAGCCGATTTGCCTGTGGCGATCGAGCCGCACTTTACGTCCCCGGAAGAGGAGCGCGTGGAAGCGGTTCTGCTCGGGGCTGCGGGTCAGCGGGTGGTGACCGCGGGCGAGCTCCTGTGCCTCGCGGCGATGACAGCCGGCCATCAGGCCACGCAAAAGAACGACTATCCCATTACCGTGCTCACCGGACATTCCGTGAGCGAGACCATCCTCTCCCCGGAGCCCATCGCCTATACCGGGATTACCCGGCCCTCAGTGGTCGTGGCCCTGGCCGAGGACGGGGTGAAGCGGCGCAGGAAGCTCTTCGGCAAGCTCTTCCAGGAGACGCTCGTGCTCAAGGTGCCCGATGTGGAGATCCCCCAGACCGAGGCCACGGTCAAGGAGATCGACTTCAAGGCAATGGGGATCAAGGAGCCCAACTGGGCCCTGGCCTCCCTCGCGGCCCTGGCGGGAATGAACAGGGTTCTGAGCCGGCAGATGCTGGAGACGGCCATCGGGCTGCGCTTCCGGGAAAAGCTGCAGGAGCCGGCTCTGGAGGTGATCCGCACCGTGGTCGGATGACAGTGGTCGGACGTCGGATGTCGGAGATCGGATATCGGACGTCGGACGTCGGACGTCGGACGTCGGATGGCGGATGGCTGAACTGGGATATCAGATAACAAATACCAGCTAACGGACAACAATTCCCGAAACAGTGTAAATAGGAAGGGAGCGCGGTTATGAAGCCCAGTCTCCGCTACTTGTCCGATGGGGAGAAGGATCTCGTCCATCGATCCGCCCTGGAGATCCTGCGGGACGTGGGGATGCGCCTTCCGTCCCGAGAGGCCCTTTCCCGCCTGGAGGAGGAGGGGGCTGTCGTCGAGGAGGGGGACCTGGCCCGGATTCCGCCACACGTGGTGGAAAAGGCGCTGGAGAGCGTCCCCAAGCGGAACGAGGCGGTCCTCTACGCCCGCGATCCGGAGCAGGATATTACCTTCACCGGGCACGATCCCCTTCTCTCCTGCATGACCATGGCCACGAACGTCCTCGACCTTGAGAGCGGACAGCGCCGCTCCGCAACGAGCGAGGACCTGGCCCGGCTCATCCGCATCGCGGAGCAGTGCGCTCATGTGGGCGTCAGCGGAGGCCTGGTGACGCCGCAGGAGGTGCCGGGAGACTATAACGACTGGTACACCTGGGCCATCTGCCTCAAGAACTCCCGCAAACACATCACCGGAGGGATGTACGGGGCCAACTGCGTGCGCGACGCCGCGGAGATGGCATCCCTGGCCGTAGGCAGCACCGAGGCCTTTCGGGAGCGGCCCTTCATCTCCGGCTGGGTCCTCACCCTGCCCCCCTTCTCCATCGACGAGGCCTCCCTGGAGGCCATGGTGGAGATGAGCCGCTGGAACATCCCCAGCATCATCAGCTCCGGACCCATGCTGGGTGCCTCTTCCCCGGTGGACATCCCCACCACCTGCGTGCAGGCCCACGCGGAAATCCTGGCCTGCCTCACTGTGACCCAGCTGGTCAATCCCGGAGCGCCGGTGGTCTACACCAGCTTCGCTCGCGGCATGGATATGCGCACCGGCGGGGTGACCATGGGCGGACCGGAATTCGCCGTTCTCAAGGGCGCCATGGCCCAGATGGGCCGTCATCTGGATCTGCCCGTGCGCATGCCGGGCATGCTGCGCGACGCCAAGATCCTGGACGCCCAGGCCGGATTCGAGACGGGGCTCACCGGAAGCGCGGCCGCCCTCGGCGCGGATCTCGTCGACTCCATGCAGCTCGATTCGGACCTCATGGTGGACTTCGCCGACCCCGTCTTCTGCAGCGAGTGCATGGGGGCGCTCAGACACATGGTCCGGGATATGGATCTGGAGCGGAAGGGCCTCAATCTGGACCTGCTCAAGGAGATCGGTCCGGGCGGGACCTTCATGATGCAGGAACACACCTTCCAGAACTTCCAGACCGAGCTGTGGTTTCCCGAAATCATGGAGCACCGCGACTGGCAGGTGTGGCAGGCGGACGGAGCGCAGGACATTCGGAGCAAGGCCCTGAACAAGGCCATTGAGATAATGGATAGGGAGGTATCAGGAATCTCCCCGGAGGCGGGAGAGCGGATCGATCAGGTTGTGGCCCGGGCCGTCCAGGGCTCGTAAGTTCCATCGAAACGGCAAGGAGACGGACTATGCAGGATTCAAGCACGAACGGGGTGGACTGGAAAAACATCGAGTGGCTCGTCTTCCTCATCAGCGGGGGCGTGCTGCTTTTCTTCGTGGTCGCCTCGCTGGTCAACGTCGAGGCCGTGTCCGGGTGGGTGGATACCGCCTTTGCCTGGTCCGCCAAATACTTCGGCGCGTACTGGCAGTGGCTCGTTTTCCTCAACTTCATCATCGCCATCGTGATCGCCTTCTCCAAGTTCGGCAACGTCAAGCTGGGCAATCGGGATACACCGGAGTTTTCCACCTTCCGCTGGATCTCCATCATCATGTGCACCCTGCTGGCCGGGGGAGGCGTGTTCTGGTCCGCGGCGGAGCCGATGTACCACTTCCTGACCCCGCCTCCCTCCTTCACCGGAGTGGAGGGCTCCACCGAGGCGGCGGTCGTGCCGGCCATGGAGCAGGCCTTCCTGCACTGGGGCTTTCTGGCCTGGTCCATCCTGGGCACCTGCGGGGCGATCGTGCTCATGTACGCCCACTATCACCGCGGCATGCCCCTGAAGTCGCGGGCCCTGCTCTACCCCCTCTTCGGGGAGCGGATCATGTACAACAACTGGGGCAAGGTGGTTGAGGCCCTGTGCATCCTGGCCGTGGCCGCGGGAACCATCGGTCCCATCGGCTTTCTGGGGCTGCAGGTGAGCTATGCCCTGCAGGAGCTCTTCGGCATCCCGGATGTCTACATGACCCAGCTCAGCATCATCATCGCCCTGATCATCCTCTACACCATCTCCGCAATCACCGGGCTTCACAGGGGGATCCAGTTCCTCAGCCGCTTCAACGTGATCCTGGCCTTCATCCTGGCGGGCATCATTCTCCTGCTGGGTCCGGCCGGATTCATCGTGGACACCTTTTCCACCTCCTTTGGGACCTACATCAAGGACTTCACCCGGCTTAGCCTCTATCGCGGGGACAGCTCCTGGCTCTCCTGGTGGACGGTCTTCTTCTGGGGCTGGTTCGTGGGGTACGGGCCGCTCATGGCCATTCTTGTGGCCCGGATATCCCGGGGCCGGAGCATCCGGCAGATCATCTGCGGCGTGGGCGTGATCGCGCCCATCGCAACCCACATCTGGTTCACAGTGCTCGGCGGAAGCGGTATATTCTTCGAGATGCAGAATCCCGGCGTGATCTCCGAGCCGCTGAACGCCAGCGGACTGCCCGCGGCCCTGGTGGCCATCGTGCAGCAGGTGCCCGGCTCCGTAATCCTCGTGCCCGCCTTCCTGGTGCTCATCTTCATCTTTCTGGCCACGACCGGAGACTCCATGTCCCTGTCCATCGCCATCTGCTCCACGGGATACGAGGATCCTCCCCGCGGCATGCGCGTGTTCTGGGCCATTCTCATGGGCGTTGTGGCGGCGCTGCTCATCTACATGGGCGAGGGCGGCATCAGCGCGCTGCAGTCCTTTATCGTGATCACCGCTGTGCCAGTGGGATTTATTATGCTGCCCAGCCTCTGGGACGGACCGCGCTGCGCCATGCGACTCTATGAGGAACAGCGCGGCGAGATCGAGGGCCGCGGATAATCCGAGGTTCCAAGCCAAGGAGTGGATCCATGATCCAGCGAGAAGAACGCATTGTCCGGGGACTGACTCGGTTCGCCGACGACTGCGGAACGCCGGATGCGGCGCATCTGGTCTTCGTCGGCAGCGCCATGGCCCACGCCCGGATCAAAGGGGTCGACACGCGCCGGGCCGAATCCGTGCCCGGAGTTCTCCGGGTGCTCACCGGCGAGGACGTGGCGGCGAACACGAACCAGCTTCCGGCCCAGGCGGACTACAGCGCCACGCGCTTCACCTGGCGCCTCGCTCCGGTATACGCCATGGCGGTGGAGCGGGTACGCTACCACGGCGAGCCGGTGGCGGCGGTCGTTGCCGAGGACGAGAGCAGCGCCCGCGAGGCCGCCGCCCTGGTCGACGTGGAATACGAGCCCCTGCAGGCCGTGACATCCGGCGAACAGGCCCTGGAAGCGGAGGCCCCCAGGCTCTACGAGGAGTGGCCGGACAACACCCAGGCCCACCTTACCTTCGAGATGGGCGATCCGGACGACGGCTTCGCCCGGGCCGAGGAGGTCCTGCGCGTCACCTATCGCGAGGGCAGGGCCTCCGGATTCCCCATCGAGCCCCGCGGATGCGTGGCCCGATACGATCCGGTCCGCCAGGCCCTTTCCCTGCAGGGGTCCTTCCAGACCCCCTATCTGCAGCGGCACAACATCGCGGCCACGCTGGGCCTGCCCGAATCCAAAGTCCATGTGGAGGCCGTGGACATCGGCGGGGCCTTCGGGAACAAGATCCATGTGCACAAGGAATACACCGTGGCCCTGGCCTCGGTGCTTTTGCGCCGCCCGGTCAAGTGGGCCGAGGGCCACAGGGAGTTCATCGTTTCCGGGCCGCATCAGCGGGATGTGGTCTGGGAGGGCGAGGTGGCCTTCTCCCGCGACGGCCGGATCCACGGGGTCAAGGCCCGGATCGTGCAGGATCTGGGCGTGGAGAGCACGAACAAGGGAATCGCCACCCTGAGCCTCTTCCCCGCCTGCATGGCCGTGCCCAACATGTACGCCCTCACCGGGGCCCGGATCGAGGGCGTGGGCGCGGTGACGAACAAGTCCTTTTACTGCGCCTATCGCGGCTATGGCAAGGACAAGGGGATCAAGTTCATGGAGCACGCCATGGACCGCGTGGCCCGGAAACTGGGCCTCACCCCGGAAGAGATCCGCCGCGCCAACTACATCCCTCCCGAGCGGATGCCCTACCAGCAGATCAACAACTATCTGCTGGACAGCGGGGACTATCCAGCTGTGCTTGACAAGGCCCTGGAGATGGCGGATGTGGAGGCCTGGCGAAGGAAGCGGGATGAGGAGCGTTCCAGTGCCCGCTATCTGGGGGTTGGTGTGGTGAGCACCGTGGAGCCCGCGGGCGTGGCCGTGCCCAACTCCCAGATGGGCGGCATTACCCAGGCCCGGGTCCAGATGACCGCGGACGGGTCGCTCACGGTGTACAGCGACCGCACGGAGATCGGGCAGGGCGCGGAAAAGAGCCACGCTATCATCGTGGCGGATATTCTGGGCTGCCCGCGGGAGACGGTGGACGTCAGGCCCGTGGATTCGGAATACATCGGCCAGGGCCCCCTGTCCAGCCGCGGCGCGGTCTATCCGGCCAGCGCGGTGCACAAGGCGGCGAGCGAGCTGCGTGAGAGAATTGCCCGATGCGCCGGTGCCTTTCTCGAGGAGAGCCCGGAGCGGATCGTGCTGCGCGACGGGTGTGCCTATTCCGTGGATAATCCGGATAATTGCCTCTCCTTCGAGGATCTGGGCCGGAAGGCATACTACTTCCCCGGTCCGCGGAAGCTACCCCAGGAGATGCTGCAGCGTCACGAGCACTTGCTGGATGTGACCGCGACCTGGTACAGCCCGACCACCCCGGAAACGGGGACCACGTACACCACCTTCTGCAATTCCGCGGATCTGGCCGTGGTGGAGGTGGATCCGGAGATCGGCAGCACCAGGATCCTCAAGTACGTGCACGTGCACGATGCGGGCACCATTATCGATAAACAGATCGTGGACGGGCAGATCCACGGCGGGATCGTGCAGGGAATCGGCGAGGCCCTGAGCGAGGAGCTTCGCTACGACGAGCAGGGCCGTCTGCTGAACACATCCCTGTCCGAGTATCTCATGCCCACGACCATGGAGTCCCCGGATATCGAGGTGGAACACCTGGAAACCCCCTCTCCGTACACGGAGACCGGCAGCAAGGGGATGGGCGAAGCCCCGATCATCGGGGCCAAGGCGGTGATTCTTTCCGCCATCGAGGACGCCCTGAGCCCCTTCGGCGTGGAGGTGAACGACTCGCCTGCGACTCCGGAGCGGGTGCGTCGCTGGATCCGGGAAAGCGGACGGACGGAGGCGATGTGATGCATCGGGATCTCTGTTTGTTCAGTCCGCCCGGCCCGGAAGCCTCGTTCGGTCGGGACGGCGGTCCCCGAGCCGGAGGGCGGGGAACGGATTCTCCAAGATCAGGACAGGCCCTTTATGGGGCCGGAGGGAGTCACCCATGACAACGCGCATCGATATCGAGGTGAACGCCCGTTCCTACAGCCTGGAAGTGGAGCCTAGGGAGACGCTCCTCGAGGTGCTGCGGAACAGGCTGCATCTGGCCAGCGTGCACCGAAGCTGCCAGGAGGGCGAGTGCGGGGCCTGCACCGTGCTGGTGGACGACGAGCCGGTGAACAGCTGTCTGGTCCTGGCGGTGTCCGCAAACCGGTCCAGGATCCTGACCAGTGAGGGATTGGAGCGAAACGGACGCATGCATCCCCTGATGGAGGAGTTCGTGGAGAACCACGGCTTCCAGTGCGGCTACTGCACCCCGGGCTTTCTGATGAACGCCTACGCCCTGTTGCAGGAAGGGAGTGATCTGAGCGATAGCCGGATCCGGAAACGCCTCGAGGGCAACCTGTGCCGCTGCACCGGATACGTCAATATCGTCAGGGCGGTCCAGGCCGCAGGGCAGCGCAGGGAAGCCGGCGATTGGTGGTGAGGCCTGAAACGCCGCGAAAGCGGGAGGAAAGAGAATGCAACAGTTTGTCGGCACCCACGCCCTTCCCCAATGCCGGTACGAGCGTCCCGGGGACTTGCAGCAGGTCCTGGAGCTCATCGGCGCGGAAGGGAACAATTGCAAGGTCATAGCCGGCTGTACGGATTTTATACCCGCTGTGCGCAAGGGAGTCTGGCATTTTGATTCCGGGGTCCGGCTGGTGGATGTCCGGGCGGTGGAGGGATTGCGGGCTGTCGAGGTCCGCGACGGATCATTGGTCATCGGGGCCGCGGTGCGTTTGAGCGAGCTCGCGTCTCTGGAGGCCGTCCGCGCCCACGCCCGGATCCTGGCCGAGGCGGTTGAGGATATGGGGTCCCTGCAGGTCCGCAATAGCGGCACTATCGGGGGCAACCTCTGCACTGCCTCCCCTGCCGCGGACACGGCCCCTCCGCTCTTGGCCCTGGGGGCGCGGGTCAGGATCCAGGGCCGGGATACGGACCGAATGCTCCCTCTGGAGGAATTCTTCACCGGCCCCGGGAAAACCGTGCTCGAGCCGGGTCAGCTGCTCACCGAGATCCATATTCCGCAGGAGGCGATCGAAAGCGGTGTTTCGAATCGGTGCAAGCTGGGGGTTCGCAAGGCCTTCACCATATCCGTCATCGCCGAGGCGGTGTGGCTCGTCCTGCGAGAGGGCACAGTGGAGAAGGCCCGGATCGGCCTGGGAGCTGTGGCCCCGACTCCCATGCGGGCCCAAAAGGCGGAAGAGTATCTGGTCGGCCGGGCCCTCACGGAGAGCATTGCCCGGGAGTGCGCGGACATCGTCTCCGGCGAGGTGGCGCCGATCAGCGACCTGCGGGCCAGCGAGGCCTATCGCAGGGAGATGGCTGCGGTCCTGACCCGGAGGCTGCTTCTGGGATGTGGGGAGTAATGAGTGATAAGTGAGGAGTGAGGAGAGTTATCAGTTATTGGTTATATGGGATTCGCTGTTGTTGATCCGCAAGTCGGTGATTCGTGGAACAGGGATTCCTGCTCGCGATAGGGGCTTTGGAAACCGGGAACCCGGAACGCAGAACCGGGAAACTCGTTGAGTGAAACCGAAAACAGGAGCGACACATGGCTTTCAAGGGTGTGGATTTCTTTAGACTGGACGACCTGCTGAGCAAGGAGGAAAAGCTGGTCCGGAGCTCGGTGCGGGAATATTTGAGCAAGGAAGTGGAGCCCTACGTGGCCGAGGCCTTCCACGGGGAGCAGCCACTGGATATCAGGAAGCTGGCCCCCCAGATGGGCGATCTGGGCATGCTGGGGGCCTTTTTGCCCACGGAATACGACTGTCCCGGAGCCAACTACGTGGAATTCGGGCTTATCTGTCAGGAGGTGGAGCGCGTGGACAGCGCCCTGCGCAGCTTCGTGGCCGTGACCACGGGGCTGGTCATGTACCCCATCTGGCGCTTCGGCAGCGAGGAACAGAGAAAACACTGGCTCCCCAAGCTCGCCAGCGGCGAATCCATCGGCTGCTACGGCCTGACCGAGCCCAACCACGGCTCGGATCCGGGCTCCATGGAGTCCACCGCGGAATGGGACGGGAGTCAGTGGATCCTGAACGGGAGCAAGACCTGGATTACCGAGGCGGATATCGCGGACATGGCGGTGGTCTTTGCCAAGGACACCCAGGACGGCAAGATCAAGGGCTTTATTGTCGAGGCCGGAACCAAGGGCTTCACCCAGAGCTCGCTGGATCAGAAGGGCTCCATGCGCGCCGGAGGCGTGGGCGAGCTGGGCATGGTCAACTGTCGCATCCCGGATGAGAACAGGCTCCCGGATGCCCTGGGGCTCAAGGCGCCCTTCAGCTGTCTCAACCAGGCCCGCTACGGGATCTCCTGGGGCGGCCTCGGGGCGGCAATGGACTGCTACGACACGGCGCTCAACTACTGCAAGCAGCGCAAGCAGTTCGACAAGTCGCTCACGTCCTTCCAGCTGGTTCAGGACAAGCTGGTGCACATGTTCATGGAGATCGGCAAGGGGCAGCTCGTCTCCCACAGGGTGGGGCGTGTGCTGGACGAGGGCAAGGCGATTCCGGAGCAGATCTCCTTCGCCAAGAAGAACAACGTCTCCGTGGCCAGGATGTGCGCCCGCACGGCGCGCGAGCTGCTGGGGGCCAACGGGGTTTCCCTGGATTACTCCCCCATCCGGCACATGGCCAATATCGAGAGCGTGTACACCTATGAGGGGACCAACGACATCCATACCCTGATCCTGGGCAGGCACATTACCGGGACGCCGGCTTTCAAGTAGCAGCCCGATCGGGACCGTATTCCGGTCCGACTCGTAAAGAGCGTCGGGAGCAGCAGGGGTGTTCCTTGGATGTTGCCGTCCCGGCTCCGATTGTGTAAGCCTTGCGCAAAAAGGGGGGTTCTCCGTGGAGGACCCCCTTTCCTTTACCCGTTCTCCGTTCAGCGTTCCCCGTTCAGGGGTTTTGATGAATCCGGCCTCGAAAAAATCGGAAAACTGGTGCCCTTTCATATTGCAACTGACCACTCATACAACCCTCATTCCCGGGCCGACCCGGGCACAACCAAGCATGAAAATGTCGCGAGGCGAAGGCGGGTGGACGCTGAAGCGCG
>CAYNCR010000046.1:0-13497 GCA_964395575.1 uncultured Desulfohalobiaceae bacterium | reverse complement strand
ACAGGTTGTACACATTTTCATATAACCCTCATTCCCGGGCCGACCCGGGCACAACCAAGCATGAAAATAGTGCGCGGGGAGCCCTGTTGAATCCTGCCTTCGGCAGGGCAGCTACGCTGCATTCAACAGGGCAAGTCGGGGATTGCGCTGATGCCTGTGTTTCATCCCGGTGTCCAGTGCAGGGAAGGGCTCACGCTGAGCGACTCATGCCCGCGAGACACCGGTTGTTCTCCACAAACCCGTGGCATCGCGAACCTTACTGTCGCTGCCGGCAAGATCCCCATATCGCGAGCTACAAGGGCTCGCACGTTTATGAAACACGGCTTCAGCGCACATCCCCGGCTTCCCGCGCTGTATCTCCATGTAATTCAAACTATTGGAAACATTTTCATACAAAAAAAATCCGAGTACGACTTCTCAGGAGGGCCCATATGCGAAGAATTGTGCGCAATACTGCCTTCAAAATAGCGCGCCGCGATCTTTTGCGCTTCATCGAGGACCATCAGGAGGATCTTCTGGTCATTTTCCGGGAGGAAATGCGTAAGCTGGACAACCGCGTGGAGGAGGAAAAGGCCTTTGTGGACATTCACATGGTGCCTCTCGGGGAGGAGATCCTGCACGCCGTGCTCAACACCCTGAAGCGTTTCCTGCGGGAATGCTGATTCGCGGGGCAGGACAAGGACAAGCCGGAACACGGTTCGGTCCGGACAGGCAAAGGTCGAACAGGGAAAGCGCCAGCCCGGCGATTACCGGCAGGCCACTGACGGGACTGGGTGGGCTACGTCCCCAGCAGGACCAGGCCGGCCAGGCTCAAAAGGCTTAAAAAGCCTACGCTGTCCGTGATCGTGGTGAGAAAGATGGTGGAGGCCTGCGCCGGATCGCGGCCCAGCTCGTGGAGCATCAGCGGGATGGAAGCCCCGGCGGTGCACCCCACGAACATGTCGATCCACATCGCCGCTCCCACGACGCAGGAGAGCAGGATATTCTGGGTCAGGACCCAGACCACGCAGAAAATGGTTCCCCCGAGCATGATCCCGTTGGTGAAACCGATCCGCGCCTCGCGGAGCACTCCGAGCCAGAACTTCTTGCGCTCGAACTTTTCCACCGCCATCTGGCGGATCATGACCGCCAGGGCCTGCTGCCCCGAGTTGCCCGCCATATTGGCCACCACCGGCATGAGCACGGCCAGGAGGGTGATCTTGGCGATATTGTCCTCGAAGAGGTGCACCACATAGGCGGCAACCGCGGAATTGACCATGTTGATCAGGAGCCAGGGGATCCGCTTCTTCACCGAATAGAGCCAGGGGGACTCCGTGGTCTCGTCCATGCCCGCTCCGACCATGGACTGCATGTCCTCGCTGGCCTCCTCGTGGATGATGTTGATCACGTCGTCCACGGTGACCACGCCCAGGAGCCTGTTCTCGTCGTCCACCACGGGCAGTGCCAGAAAATTGTAGGTGGAAATCAGTCTGGCCACCTCTTCCTGGTCCGTATCGTGGTGCACAGCGATCAGCTTCTGGGATTGGATCAGATCCTCCAGGTGCATGGTGTGCGGCGCGATCATCAGCTCCCGCAGGGAAACCACTCCCTGGAGCCTGTTCTCGTCATCCACGACATAGGCATAGTAGGGGATCTCCTTGTCCTCCACCTGTTGCCGGACCAGGGCTATTGCCTGATCCGTGTTCAGATCCTGGTGCAGGACCAGGGTGTCGGTATTCATTACCCCGCCCGCGCTGTCGGGGTCGTAGGTCAAGAGCTCCCGCAGCTCGATGCGGTCCCTGGGCGGGATCTTGGCCAACAGGTGCCGTCGCAGCTCCTCATCCAGGCCGGCCAGGATATCCGTTGCGTCGTCCGGGGCCATGTTCGTGATCACACGGGAGGCCATGCCCAGATTCAGGCGCTGGATGAGCTCAATGCGCTCATTGTGGCTCATTTCCGCGATAGAGGCCGCCGCGTCCTTGACCGGGAGCAGCTTGATGAACTTGATCTGCTCCTCCAGCTCCAGGGACTCGAGGTGCTCCGCAGTATCCGCGGGATGAGCGAGCTCCGAGGTACTCTCTTCCTCGAGCTCCCTCTTGCTTCGCTCCTCCCGGCTTTGCTCTTCCGTCTCCGGCATCGCCAAATTCCCGTGTTTCCCGATTCACTCCCGCCCGCTCACAGCATGGGGTCTTCCCTGATTGCCTCTGCTCCGGCTCGAAACGAAGTTTGCACCCGGTCTATTTCCGATCCGCCTCCCGCTATCCGACCTCCGGCATCCGGGGTCCGGTATCTGGTATCTGGCGTCTGACGTCCGACGTCCGATGTCCGATATCCGATGTCCGATATCCGACGTCCGACATCTGATGTCTGATGTCTGATGTCCGACCTCTGGCACGCCTGACGCCTCACAGAAAAATTTCACGCATGCAGTCGGCGAAATCCTCCGGCGCCTCGGCGGTCAGGGTATGTCCCGCACCCGGAAAACACTTCGGCTCGCCCCGACAGATGCGTGCCAGCTCCTCTGCCTGTGCCGTCCCGATCAATGGGTCATCGTCGCCGTAGAGGACTGTGATGGGACACTGAACCGCTTCCACATGGACCCGGGGATGGGGGTACTGCAAAAGGCCTTGAATCAGGCGGAGCAGGGACCAGGAATCGTTCCTCTGCACCAGGCCCGCCTCGATCTGTTCCAGTCTGCCTTCATGGCTTTTGAGAAAGGCCTCCCCGAAAACCAGGGGCAGGGCCTCCCTGACCCAAGCGGTCAATCCGCGGCCTTGCAGTGTCCGAACCCAGGAGGTCAGGATCAGTCGCACCCTGGGGCCGTACTCGGCTCCCAGGCCCGAAACCGCAACCGCGCGAACCAGATCGGGACGCTCTCCGGCCAGAGCCAGGGCGACATGCCCTCCATGGCTCACTCCCGCGAGATGTGCTCCTGTAATCTGCAAATGCTGCAGCAGCTCCGCCGCATCCCGGGTGTGACCCGCCAGAGAGAAAGGTTTCCTTCCGGGTGAGGTCCTGCCCTGCCCCCTGGCATCGAAGAGCAGGACTGAGGCGTCGCCCGCCAGCAGCTTACGGATCTGCTGCCAGTTCCTGGTGCACTGACCCGTGCCGTTGAGAAAGACAACCACGGGTTGGCCCGGGTCTGCGGGATACCACTCGTAGTGGAGGCTCGCTCCGTCCTGGGTTACGTATCTGGACATGTCCTCTCCGTGACAGGACACTAGGCCCTGTCCAGGGCCTTTTGAACGATCTCGCGGAATATCTCTGAGTTCGTGGGATGGGGGTGTATGCTGCGGCTGATGTCCTCGATCGTGCACCCCTGATTCAGGGCAAGCGTTGCCTCGGCGATCAGCTCGGTTGCATGGGCCCCGATAAGATGGACTCCTAGAATCAGGCCGTTGTTTTGATCCCAGACAATCGTGCCCTGTCCGGTAATATCCCCGGCTGCGTGGGCCCTGCCCAGGCTGCGGTACAGCGCGGTGTCGGAACGGGCATTCCAGCCCGCTTCCTCGGCTTGCTCCTCGGTCAGTCCCACATTCGCCACCTCGGGATGCGTGTAGATGGCGCCAGGGACCCTGTCATAATTCATGCGCCTGCCAGATCCCAGGACGGCGTTCTCCGCGGCGATCTCCGCTTCCGCGGTTGCGGCATGGGCTAGCATCACTTTCTCCGGGCCGAGGGCATCGCCGATGGCGAAGATGTGTTCCGCACTGGTGCGCATTTCCGAATCCGCCAGGATCCAGCCCCGCTTATCCGTGGAAACACCGGCATTCTCCAATCCCAGCCCCGAAGTGTTCGGCCTGCGCCCCACACAGACCATCATGAGCTCGGCATGAAGCTTCTCCTCCTTTGCGGGGTCCTGTCCGGATGAATCCTTGAAGGGGACGATCCCCACCTCAACCCCGCCCTCCTTGCGGATGCAGCTTTGCACGGCGTGCCCCGTCTTGGCCGCGACTTTACGCTTTCTCATCTCGCGAAGCAAAATCTTGGAACACTCCCCGCCCACACCGGGAATGGGCAGGAGGCGATTCATGGCCTCGACAAGCGTCACTTTGGCCCCAAGCTCATTGAAGAGCGTGGCGAATTCACACCCCACCACACCGCCTCCCACAATGATCATGCTCTTGGGAACCCTGGTCAGATCCAGAGCCTGCGCGCTGGACAAAACATATTTGCCGTCGAAGGAAAGGTTGGGGAACTCAGCCGGATGCGTCCCGGGAGCCAGGATGATGTTGTCCGTCTCCAGCAGGCGGGTTTGCCGCTCCCCGTCGTCTATTTCCAGAGTTACCGGATCGGCCAGCCTGGCCTTTCCCTGAACGTATCGGACTCCGTGATTGGACACGAATCTGGACACTCCCCCTGCCTGGTCCGCGACCACCCGCTCCTTCCGGGTTAGGGCCTTTTCCATGTCAACCTTCGGATCACCCTGATAAGAGACCCCGTAGGTACCGGCCTCCTTGGTGGCCTGGAGATGCTCAGCCGTGGTCTTCAGGGTCTTTGTGGGAATACAGCCCCAGTTCAAGCAAACCCCTCCGATTCGATCACTTTCCACGAGCGTTACATCCGCCCCGAGCTGCGCCGCTCGCACGGCTGCTCCGTATCCTCCGGGTCCCGAGCCGACAACAGCCACTGTCCTGGGCATGTACACCCCTCCTTTGCGCTTTATCTGCCAGAAACATTCCTTGCCGTTTTCCCGCCACGTCGCACTACCAATTCAGGATTCATCTCCAACGGCACGCACTTTTTTCTTTTTCCGAAAATCTTGCTCTGCTGCACTTATGGTTTATCATTAGCGCTTCCTACAATTCGCATTCCCGGATCAATCCGGGCACAAAGAAACATGAAAATGGTGCGCGGAGAGTCGGGGATTGCGTTGAGGCCTGTGTTTCATCCCGGTGCCCAGTGCTGGGAAGAACTCACACTGAGCGACTCATGCCCGCAAGACACCGGTGGTCCTCCACAAACACGTGGCATCGCGAACCTTACGGTCGCTACCGGCAAGACCCCCATATCGCGAGCTACAAGGGCTCGCCTGTTTATGAAACACGGCTTCAGCGCACATCCCCGTCTCCTCGCGCCGTATCTCCTGTTCATTCAAACTGTTGGCCATATTTTCATACAAAAAAGATTGCAATAACTCAGCCATTGATTGTCAAGAATAAAAAAAGAAAATAGTCTATTCGTACAGACTCTAGATAAAATTGCTCCTTCCTGTCATTGGTACTGATCCTATAAATTCATCATTTTAATCAATAAATAATTATAATTTTCAAATATCAATAAGGAAATAATTTAACAAGCTTAAATACAATCCTTTGTAATTCGAAAAATAAAAATTAGATACAATATATAGATTTATTTACAAAAACAAAATGATTTTCATTTTGTAATATTTATCAAAGATATTTTATTACATTCAACAAGAAAATGAATATTTCGGAAATTATAATGTTTACAGGAATCAAACTAAAAAAATTCTTTCCATGAATTCGCTTTTACAAAACAGCAGTCCTATCCTGAATGATTTATGAACACAATTTGATGTACACGGCATCGTTTGTCGCTCTTCACGATACGCTCCAGTGGGATGGCCTCAATCGCCGGGAACCTTACCTTTTGACGCTTCAATGAAACATGATTGACAAACTGGTGTAAATAGTGAAGAATACGCTCAAAATATATAATGGATTCCTTTTGCTCCCAAAACGAATTGGGCCTATGGCGAAAAAATAATTCATTTCGATATTCCAGGATCCCATTTTGTTTTGCATGAATTTCCTCGTATAAATTCTGCATGTTTGAATATAAAAAGACAAATATCTATTTATTTTTTCCTATCAAATTTATTTCAAACAAGCAATCATGAGGACATTCTATGCAGGAACAGGAGCCGACAAAAACTCCTCTCCATGACTGGCATATCCGCAAAAATGCCTCCATGGCTCTTTTCGGCGGTTATGAAATGCCCCTTTGGTATTCTTCAACCAAGGGAGAGCATCTATCCGTTCTCACCCATGCAGGCCTTTTCGACACGAGCCACATGTCTGTGGTCGAGGTCTACGGACCTGATGCCAGAGCTCTCCTTCAGTACTGCTTTTCCCGCAATCTGGAAAAATGCCTCCGATCCGGCAAGACGCCTCTCTATCCCGGAAGATCCATCTATGGCGTATTCCTGAACACACAGGGCCATGTCGTCGATGACGCCGTCATCTCCCAAACAGCCTCCGACCGCTACCTCGCTGTCGTCAATGCCGGAATGGGAGCCCCACTCGCAAACCATCTCCGTGATTATGCCGTCGACCACGAGGCGGAGGTCCTGGATCGAACGGACGGAGTGGGCAAGGTAGATCTGCAGGGACCCGAATCGGGCCTCATTCTCTCCCGTCTTTTGCCCGATCCGGAAAACGTCCTCACCGATCTGCCCTACTTCTCCTTCAAAGGCGACATTCCCCTTGAAAACGATTCCCAATCCTCTGTGCGCCTCCGCGACGGGACCCCTTTGCTGCTCTCCAGATCCGGGTACACCGGGGAGTTCGGTTTTGAGCTCTTCGTTCCGCCCCAAAGAACGGAGGCTGTCTGGAACCAGCTCCTGGAGGCGGGAGAGGAACACGGCCTGTCCCCGTGCGGACTGGCCGCCCGGGACTCCTTGCGCACCGGTGCGGTCCTGCCCTTGTCCCACCAGGACATCGGAGACTGGCCCTTCCTCAACACGCCCTGGGATTTCGCCCTCCCGTGGGACGAAACACGGCAAGGATTCAGCAAGTCCTTTGTGGGCGCGGAGGCGCTTCTCCGACTCGAAGCGGCGCCGCTCACCTTTCCCTTCGTGGGACGCGACCCCCGCAAGGTCCAGGTAGATGCTTCAACACGCGTCACCACGGAATCCGGAGAGGAGCTGGGCAGCGTGCTGACCTGCACTACGGATATGGGGATCGGCTGGCACGAAAACCGTATCTACAGCATCGCCAGTCCGGACGGGCCAGAAGGCTTCAAACCCAAGGGGCTCAGTTGCGGGTTCGTCCGGCTGAAACGCTCCCTCGCAACCGAGGAAAAGCTCCTTCTCAAGGACGCAAGGCGCTCAGTACAGGTGTTCCCTACACATAGTATCAGACCGGATCGCACCGCAAGGAAATCCCTCAATACAATGCTGGGCAGATAGCCGACTTGATTCTCACAGGACAATTTTTATCCGGGATTTTTTCAATCAACGGAAAAAATCTGATATCCTGAGCCCGTAAGGAGTTCCTCAGCTTTACCCTCTGTCGAGCAGGCTTCCGCCGCTTCGCGGGATGACTCGTAGAGGTTCATTGCACGAACAAACCATAAAGGGAGGGGCGCCATGAAGGAAATCCAGGAGCTGCATCTGCCGGAAGAACTCAAGTACACCCAGGACCACGAATGGATTCGGGGCACGGAGACAGTGCGCATCGGAATCTCCGACTTCGCTCAGGATCAGCTTGGAGACATCGTCTTCGTGGAGCTTCCCGAAGTCGGCACCCAGTTCGAGGCCCAGGACGTGTTTGCCACTGTGGAGTCGGTAAAAGCGGTCTCGGAAGTATACACCCCTGTAAGCGGAGAGGTCGTTGCCGTCAACGAGGCCCTGGAGGAAAACCCGGAGCTGGTGAACAAGGACCCCTACGGCGAGGGCTGGATCGTGGACATCAAGATCAGCGATAGCTCCCAGTTGGAGGGTCTGATGGATAGCAAAGCCTACATGGAAATGCTCAAAGGAGAGGAATAATGCGCTATCTGCCCCACACGCAACAGGACATCCAAAATATGTTGCAGGTGATCGGGGCCAGCAGCCTGGAGGACCTCTTCGCCACCATTCCCGATCGCTCCTGCAGACTGGGCGACCTCGATCTGCCAGGGCCCCTGAGCGAATGGGATCTGAGGCGGCATATGGCGGAGCTCGCCTCCGGTACGGTCCACTCCGATCACGCGAGCGTCTTTCTGGGAGCCGGAAGCTACGAGCACTACATCCCCTCGGCGCTTCGCCACCTGACCAACCGCTCCGAATTCTACACCGCGTACACGCCGTATCAGCCTGAGGTAAGCCAGGGAACCCTGCAGGGCGTTTTCGAGTATCAAACGCTCATCACGCGGCTCATGGGCCTGGAGGTCGCCAACGCTTCGGTCTACGACGGGGCCTCCGCCTTGTCCGAGGCCCTGCTCATGACGCTTCGCATCAACAAAAAGCGCTCCCGTGTCGCCGTTTCCAGGGCCATCCATCCCCATTACCGCAGGATCCTGGCCACCTATTTCGAGCCCCTGTACGCCGAAATCGTGGAGCTGCCCTATACCAAGGACGGCCTGACCGACACCTCCGGCCTGGAACAGATCGAGGATCTGGCGGCGGTTGCCGTGCAGTCGCCAAACTTCTTCGGCTGCATCGAGCCCATTGCCGGGGTGGCCGAAGCCGCCCACGACCTCGGGGCGCTCATGGTCACCTGCTTCAGCGAGCCCTTGGCCTACGGGCTCCTGGAAGGCCCCGGCACCCATGGCTCGGACGTGGCGTGCGGAGAAGGCCAGAGCCTGGGCATACCCCAGTCCTTCGGAGGTCCCGGGCTGGGCATCTTCTGCACCCACAAGAAATACGTCCGCAATCTTCCCGGACGCCTCATCGGACAGACCCACGACCGGGACGGACGACGGGGGTTCGTCATGACCCTGTCCACCAGGGAACAGCATATCCGTCGGGAAAAGGCCACCTCGAACATCTGTTCCAACCAGAACCTGTGCGCCATCATGGCCGCCATATATATGGCCTGTCTTGGCGGATCGGGCATGCAGGAGCTGGCCCAGCTCAACCTGGACAAGGCCGAGTATCTGAAACAGGAGCTCCAGAAGGCTGGAGCGAGCATTCCCTTCTCCGCATCAACCTTCAATGAATTCGTGGTCCGCTATCCCGGAGACGGCGCCTCCCTGACGGACCGACTGGCGGCGAAGAACATCGTCCCGGGCCTGCCCCTGGATGAGTACTATCCCGAGCTGGCGGGCCATCACCTGGTCAGTGTCACGGAAACCAAGAGCAAAGAGGATCTGGATCAGCTGGTCAAGGAGGTGACGGCATGAACGAATCGACGCTCCCGGGAACCTCGGGACTGGTGATGAACGAGCCCCTGCTCTGGGAGAAGGGGGATCGGGGCCGCATCGGCTTCTCCATGCCCGAGCGTGACGTGCCCCGGACCGACCCCCCGCAGGGTGCGAGGAATGAGGCCCCGGATCTGCCCGAGCTTTCCGAAGTGGACGTGGTCCGGCACTACACCAGGCTCTCGCAATGGAACTTCGGCGTGGATTCCGGGACCTACCCCCTGGGCTCCTGCACCATGAAATACAACCCCAAGATCAACGAGGACATGGCCGCCCTTCCGGGATTCGCCGCAAGCCATCCCCTGCTCCCGGAACACATGAGCCAGGGGACCCTGGGTCTCATGCACAGGATGCAGGAAATGCTCGGGGAGATCACCGGGTTGCGATCGGTCAGCCTGCAGCCGGCTGCCGGGGCCCACGGAGAATACACCGGCATGCGGATCATTCACGCCTACATCCAGAAGCACTCCGGCCGGCGGAGCAAGATGCTCATCCCCGACACCGCGCACGGGACAAACCCCGCCAGCGCCGCCATGTGCGGTTACCAGGCCGTGCCCGTGCAGTCCAACGAGAAGGGCATCCTGAGCGCGGAAAAGGTCGGGGAGCTCATGGACGAGGATACTGCGGGCATCATGGTCACCAATCCCAACACCCTGGGGCTCTTCGAGGAGAATCTGGGCGAGATCGCGGACATCATCCACGCCAAGGGCGGGCTGGTCTACTGCGACGGGGCCAATATGAACGCCCTCATGGGCATCGTGGACTTTGCCTGCCTCGGGGTGGACGTGCTCCATCTCAATCTGCACAAGACCTTCTCCGCCCCGCATGGCGGCGGCGGTCCGGGATCGGGGCCGGTCTGCGTGCACCCGGATCTGGACCCCTTTCTCCCGGTGCCCAGGGTGGAGAAGCACAACGGCAAATTCAGCCTCTCCGAGGATCACCCGGATTCCATCGGGAGGCTGCACAGCTTCTACGGCAACTTCGGGGTCATGGTCAAATCCTACGCCTACATCCTGACCCTGGGCCGGGAGCTGAAAAGGGTCAGCCAGATGGCTGTGTTGAACGCCAACTATCTGCGGCAGCGGATCAAGGGCGTGATCAATCTCCCCTATGACCGGCCCTGCATGCACGAATGCGTGTTCACGGACAAGTACCAGGAACAGTACAAGGTGAACACCGCGAATATCTCCAAGCGGCTCCTGGACTACGGGTTTCATCCCCCCACCATTTACTTCCCGCTGGTGGTGAACGGATCCATGATGCTCGAGCCCACGGAGAACGAGGCGCAGCAGGATCTGGACCTGCTCGTGGAAGCCTATACCCGCATCGCTCGAGAAGCCGAGGAAAATCCGGATGTTCTGCGCAACGCGCCCCACATCACCAAGGTCACCAAACTGGATGAGACAGCCGCGGCCAGACACCCCTGTCTGACCGGATAACCTCTGAGAGCGCGCCATGGACCAGGGAACCGTCCCGCAGGGATCGGGCGGCGGTCCCCCTGCCAGGGACTGCCGCCTGCTGGAGTATTCCCGGATGGACTACCTCCGGGCCAGAAAGCTGCAGCTGGAAATCCTCAAGCGCAAGGCCGCGAGAGAGCTCGAGGAGGATGTCCTCATTCTCCTCGAGCACTCTCCGGTGTTCACCCTGGGCCGCAGCGGCGAGGAAAAAAACCTCCTGATCTCCAGAGAACGGCTCGACGCACTCGGCATCTCCGTGCAGAGGGTGGAGCGCGGCGGGGACATCACCTATCACGCCCCGGGACAGGTCGTGGCCTATCCCATGCTGGACCTCAAGGCCGCCCGGCTGGGGGTCAAAAGCTTCGTGAGCGGGCTGGAGGAGATTATGATCCGGACCGCGGCGGACTTCGGGGTGATGGCGTGCCGTTGCCGGACTGAGCGCGGGGTGTGGATCGGCCCCAGGAAACTGGGAAGCTTGGGCATTGCCGTGTCCCGGGGCGTCAGCTATCACGGCCTGGCCTTCAACGTGGACCTCTCCCTGGAGCCCTTTTCCTGGATCAATCCCTGCGGCATGCCCCGGGTGGAAATGACCTCATTATGCCGGGAAACGGGCCAGGATCTGACCACCTCCCCTGTACGATCCAGAATGAAGGGCCACTTTCGGGAGGTTTTCGGATTGCGTCTCTGAAGAAGGTTCGGCGTTCCCCGTTCTGGGTTCTGGGTTCCCCGTTCCCCGTTCTGGGTTCTGGGTCCCGGGTTAGAGAGAGGGTGTAGGAATGAGGGAAGAGAAAGGTTTCAGCTGATAATTCTCTGTGAATACTCAAAACTTCCATTCCCTGACATACCCGGACATCACGAACCATGAAAATGCAAGGCGAAGGAGGGTGACCTCGCGACCAATCAACCAACACTTCAACCAGTTAGACACATTTATAGTATCTATTCACCACCCCCACTTTCTATTGTAAGCCGACACGCGGTATTTTGAATCATTTCAGCGGAGACGATGCCAGATTTTCTTCGCTCGCCACGTGGGGGAAGCCCCTCACCCACTTTTGAAAAAGTGGGTGAGGGGTGGGGGCAGGGATGCCCCCACGTGGCGAGCGTTAGAAAATCCAGAGTCGGAGCTGCATGAGTCAAAATGCCCCGTGTCGGCTTACGGTTCGGCAAAGTGCTGAATAGTTACCATTTATATTCGAAAACATACGAGGCGATTGTGCGATCCGAAAACGATGTTTCCCCTCGAAAGCCGGAATGGCTCAAGCAGCACCTGCCTTCCGGGCCCGGTTTCGGCAGGGTCAACACGCTTCTGCGCAAACAGGGCCTCCACACGGTCTGCGAAGAGGCCAATTGCCCCAATCGGGGGGAATGCTTCTCCAACCAGACCGCCACTTTCCTCATTCTGGGCCAGAAATGCAGCCGGGACTGCCGTTTCTGCGCCGTGGAACCGGGTGCAGACGGCTCTCTGGATTCCGGGGAACCCCAGCGTGTGGCCCAGGCGGCCCAAGAGCTGGGCTTGGACTATGTGGTCCTCACCTCCGTTACCAGGGATGATCTTTCCGACGGCGGAGCGGGCCAGTTCGCGGCGACTGTGAAGCGCATCCGCGAGCTCAACCCCTCCGCTCGGGTAGAGGTTCTCGTCCCCGATTTTCAGGGAAGCCGCAAGGCCCTGGAAACCGTCCTCGAAGCGCGTCCGGACGTACTCAACCACAATCTGGAAACTGTCGAGCGCCTCTATCCCATTGCCCGTCCCCAGGCGGATTACGAAAGATCCCTCGAGCTCCTGCGCACATGCCGGGATATCGCTCCCGGCCTGCCCCTCAAGTCGGGCATGATGCTTGGTCTGGGGGAAAGTATCCGAGAAGTTGAGCAGGCGATCCGCGATCTGGTTGCCAGCGACTGTTCCATTCTCACTCTGGGCCAGTATCTGCAGCCCACAAACCGACATTTGCCTGTCCAGCGCTTTCTCCCCCCCGAAGAATTCGAGACTTTGAAGGAAACAGGCTATGTTGCGGGCATGGAACAAATTGCCAGCGGCCCATTTGTGCGGAGCTCCTACAGGGCTAGAGAGCTTTTTGCTTCTCTCTAGCATTGACTTAGACAGTAAACAGGTATATAGGACCTAAATGCAACCAAGAAGGTGGCGACTATGAGACAACGATACATCATGACCGCTTTCGGCCAGGACCGGGTCGGAATTGTCGCGGACCTCACCCGAATCTTGTTCGATCTGGGATGCAATATCGAAGATTCGAATATGACCCGGCTCTCGGACGAATTCGCCATTATTTTCCTTTTTACCTTTTCCGAGAAAAATGCCGAAAAAGAGCTTGCCACCGCCTGTGAGCAACTGGAGCAGGAAAAGGGCATTACCGCTCTTTTTCGAAGCATCCCCCCGGAAAAAGCTTATCAGTATGAATCCAACCCCACGCATGTCATCCGCATGGAGGGCATTGACAAATGCGGCATTGTCTATAAGACGAGCTCCTATCTCGCTCGAAATCGGATCAATATCATCAGCCTCACTTCCCAGAAACGCTTTTCACCTCAAAGCGGAACGGGAATCTATAGTATCGCCTTGGAGATCGAGGCACCCCAAGAGATAAGCACTTCGGACTTAAACCGCGGCCTGCGGGAAGTCGGGGAAGAGCTGCATATGGAAATCCATCTTGAGGAACGCGATTAAAGACCGGCGAGGACTTACCGAAGCGCTCCTATCCCGATGGCTACCCGGCCCTCTCCCCAAACGCATTTTCAAATAGCCACTAATGTGTGGGGGCTCCCTGCAAACCAAGCATACAGAGAGCCCCCTTGAGCCAATGCCGCGAATGCCTGCAAAGCGGATTTTGCTGCTCCTTTTTGTCTCAATAGCTCTGCACGCTTCAAAACCTTTCCCAAAAACCCTCATTCCCGGGTCGACCCGGGCACAACCAAGCATGAAAATGTCGCGAGGCGAAGGCGGGTGGACGCT
>CAYNCR010000045.1:0-13891 GCA_964395575.1 uncultured Desulfohalobiaceae bacterium | reverse complement strand
CTGAAGCCGTGTTTCATAAACAGGCGCGCCCTTGTTGTTCGCGATATGGGGATCTAGCAGGTAGCGACCGTAAGGTTCGCGATGCCACGTGTTTGTGGAGAACCACCGGTGTCTCGCGGGCATGAGTCGCTCAGCGTGAGTCCTTCCCTGCACTGGACGCCGAGATGAAACACAGGCCTCAGCGCAATCCCCGACTCCCCGCGCACTATTTTCATGCTTGGTTGTGCCCCGTTGTTTCCGGGAATAATGGGTTTATGGGAAAGCGATCTAGACAAGGCTCATTCTGGAGCGGACCCGCTCCATGGTGGCCCCTGCCTCGGACCGGGCCGTCTCGTTGCCCTTGCGCAGGATGTCCCGCACGGTGTCCGGATCGTTCTCCAGCTCGCGCCGTTTGCTCCGAATGGGCTCCAAAAAGGCCTCCATCTTTTCCAACAGGAGCTTTTTGCAGTCCATGCACCCCCTGGTTGCGCCGGTGCACCCTTCCACGACCTCCTGGTAGGGCTCCTGTGGATCGAGGAGCTTGAGGTAGGGAAAAAGGTTGCATTTTTCCGGGTCGCCCGGATCCTTGAGGCGCATGCGGTTCGTGTCCGTGAGCATGGTCTTGATCTTTTTCTGGAGGCTGTCCGGGTCCTCGCCCAGGAAAATGGCGTTGTCGTAGCTCTTGCTCATCTTGCGTCCGTCCAGTCCGGGCAGGCGCGGGGATTCGGTCAGCAGGGGCTTGGGCTCGGGGAAGGTCTCCCCGTAGAAGGCGTTGAAACGCCTGGTTATTTCACGGGACAGCTCCAGATGGGGGAGCTGGTCCTCTCCCACGGGAACCCGATTTGCGCGGTAGATGACAATGTCCGCGGTCTGCAGGACAGGATAACCCAGAAAGCCCAGCGTGTTCAGATCCTTGGCCTCGAGCTCCTGTTTGACTTCCTTGTACGTCGGATTGCGCTCCAGCCAGCCCAGAGGGGTGATCATGGAGAGCATGAGGTTCAGCTCCGCGTGCTCCCGGATGCGGGACTGCTGGAAGAACACGCTTTTCTCCGGGTCGAGGCCCGCGGCGAGCCAGTCCAGGATGAGCTCGAAGCTGTATCCGGATATGGATTCCGGGTTGGCGTAATCCGTGGTCAGGGCGTGCCAGTCAGCGATGAAGAAAAAGCTCTCACCGCTTTGCTGCAGATCGGCCCAGTTCTGCAGAACACCGAAATAGTGGCCCAGGTGCAGAGGACCCGTGGGTCGCATGCCGGAGACAATTCGGTAGCCTTCCTTCATGGTGCCGTATCCTTTCCCAACATTTTTTCGCGGGTCTTACAAGGGTACCAGGAATCCGCCCATTCCGTAGATGATGGGCAGGATTACCTTTTGGGCCCCTCCGCTTATCAGAAGCACAATCAGGATGATGAACCCGTAGGTGCTGTGCCGGAGGAAGGCCTGGGCCAGATGCGGAGGCAGGATTCCGGCCAGGATGTTGCTTCCGTCCAGGGGCGGCACAGGCAGCAGGTTGAACACCCCGAGGCCGATATTGATGAGCACCCCGGCCTGACACATGTAGATGAGCGGCTTGAGGACCGGAAGCGCAGAGGCTCCGGCAGAGGTATACAGGAGCGCGGCGAGCAGGTGATAGAGCAGGGCGAAGACGACGGCCAGCACGAAGTTGGTCACCGGACCGGCCACGGAAACCAGGATGAGCCCCTGGCGCGGGTTGGCGAAATACGCCGCATTGATGGGAACCGGCTTGGCCCATCCGATCTTGACCAGGAACAAGGCGATGGCACCCACCGGATCCAGGTGCTTGATCGGATTGAGGGTGAGCCTTCCGGCGTTCTTGGCCGTGGGGTCGCCCAGCAGGTGAGCGGTGTATCCGTGGGCCACCTCGTGGAAAGTGATGGCCGAAAGGACGGGAATCGCCATGATGGCGAGCTGTTGAATGAAGGTAGCGATGTCTGGCATGGGGTAGCCGATTTGCTCCTGGGCTCAGGAGGCTCAGGGAACCACGTGGTTTCGTGGATTCCCGGAGTCGCACTTTTGCCGGAATTCGCGTCCTGTATCCCTCCGGATCATGGAAGGGAGGATGAATTCGCGAACCGGTCGTTTGATTACGGGGCTGTCCTTTTCCGGAAAAAGGACGCGAAGGTGTGGCGGGAGCGAGGCCCAGTGTTAGAGACGGTCGCAGGGGATGTTGCCTACCGCCTCCTCCCATGACTCGTCCATCTCTCTTACGTAGCGCTCCAGATTGTATTCCGCGCCACAGGCCCTGCAGCGCAAGAGCACCGCGCTTCAGGTCCTAAGAAGCCTGAGCGGGGCGGAGCACTCACGGCAGGTGAGATTCGTGGTGCGTGTCTCTTCCGATCTTTGGATTTGGGTCATGGACGGCCTTCTACACCATTTCTCCGGCGGGGTCAATCGGACTCATCCCGGCCCTGGTTCCAGGCGATCCTCTGCATTCTCCGGGGAATGTCCCAGGCGATCATCCTCTCGGCGCAGGCCTCGGGGACCAGGTGTTGCCAAGGCTCTCCGGAGAGCATTTTGCCGCGGACGCTGGAGCCGCTGATCCCCTTTGTCTCCGGTGCCCGCTCCCACAGGATCTCGGTGTGCAGATTCAGGGAGCGGAAGGTCTCCAGCTTCTTTCGACCCCAGTCGTCGTAGATGGTCAGGAAAAAGCATGCCCGAAGAGGCACATAGTGCCCGTAAAGGCGGGGACGGTTCACCGGCAGGGGGACCACGGAGAAGGACTCCTCCGGGGTGCCGGATTCGGTCAGAACGCGGCGCAAAAGGGTGTATCGCTCGAAGTAGGTGAGGGGATTGGCTTGAGGGTCGGAACGGTTGGGATCCGCTTTATCTTCCTGGGTCAGACTGGGATCCGGATTGGTGATCCCCACAACCAGATGCTCGCATCGGCTCTTTCCGGCCAAAAGATATTCCAGGTGGTCCTTGTGCAGGACCTGGAACCTGCCGTGAATGACGCCCAGCTGATGAAGTTCGCTCATGTCAGGGTAAAGGATTGCCGTTTGCCGGGCCAGAAGGGCTGGTCCCGCGGAGTATCCATGACTCCGGCCAGCTTGGCCCGATCGAGCAGGTTCAGAACAGTGTACATGAATTCCCGTCCCCGGATCAAACCGAGGCAGCCTGAGGCGCACTCCGTTTCATCGAAGCGGTCGACGCCGTCTTTTCGGGCTTCCTGGCTCACAAGGCTGAGGGGGACAGGCTCGCCGGAATGTACCAGGGAGCCGCTGCTGGGGGTGGAGTGGTCCGAGGTGACGGCAAGGAGTATATTTTCCTGCAGGATCCTTTCCGGGCCGAAATCTCCGAGGCCGCGATCCAGGGCCTCGATGGCCTCGGTCTTGCGGCGCGGGTCCTTGCTGTGGGCCGCGGTGTCAGGGGCCTTGGTGTGTACATGGACGAAATCGGTTTCCGAAAACAGGCGAAATGCGGTTTCCAGGCGCTCTGCGAGATCCTTGCCCGGATCGTGTCCGTCACGCACCGGGACCGCCTCCAGGCCCAGAAATTGGGTCAGGCCCCGATAAACGGCCCCCGAGGCCACGGAGGCGCCCCTGAGGCCGAAGCGCTCCGCGAACGCGGGAACGGTGGTGTATGCTCCCGGACGCTGGGTGATCAGGGCGTTGAGCGCGGGATGACCTTGCCGGATGCGGTGCGCGTTCACCGGGTGATCCTTCAGCGCGGCACGGGCGCGCACCAGGTAGCGCTTCAGGGCCCGGGCCGTGTTCCGGGCACGCTGGCCCTCTTCCTGGTCAAGGTCTTCCCAGGGGAGGACATCCGGGACAAAAACCCCGTCCCGCATGGGATTGGTGTCCGTGATGCGGGGGCTCACATCTCCCCGCAGCAAAAGGATTCCGAAATGGTCTCGTGTGGGATGGAACTGGACCGTTATGTCCTCTTCTTCCGGGGGCGGAAGAGCGCCCAGAAGCCGCTCCAGGTCCTCCTGCCGCGGCGCTTCAGGGGCCTCCCGCTCCAGGAAGAGGCAGCCCTCTCGTTCAGAGGCCGAGGCCAGATGGGCCAGCAGGGCCACGTCCAGCGGCCCGGGGGTCAGCCCGTAGCCCAGGGCTTCCAGCAGTCCGCGGCCGGGGAATTCCTCCTGGCTGTACCCGAAAAGGGCGAAATGGGCCTTTTCGCTGGGAAAGGCCTGTCCCTGGAGCGCGGGATGGTAGAGCCCGTTCGCCCCGAGACGGGCGATTCGGTCCAGATTGGGGGCCCTAGCGGCCTGGAGCGGAGTCCGTCCCCCCAATTCGGGATGGCTCCGGTCCCCGAGCCCGTCAAGAAGAAGGAGCAGGCACTTGTCCGCCATGGTCTCTCCTCGGCCTACCTGTTCGTCGCCTCGCCGAGGTGATCCAGCAGGACCTTTTTGCTGCCGCGCTCGGCGGCGATCTCCATGCCCCGACTGATTTCCGTCCAGGGCAGGACCGTCTCGATCAGGGGCCGGGGATCCACCAGCCCGTATTGGAGATAGTGCAGGGCCAGATCCAGATCCCCGCAGCGCGAGCCGATGATGCGCTGTTCCTGCACCGCGAGCCCGGCAAAGGGAAAGGAGACGGAACGCCGGGCCGTGGTCTTGAGGACAATCGTTCCCATGGGCCGGCACATGCGCACGGCCTGCTCGATGCCCTGGGGATTGCCCGTGGCCTCCACCACCAGCTCGAAACCGGAAGCGTGGGTTTCCCCGGGCAAAGCATCCTCCCCGCTTTGTCCGATCTGCTGGGTTTTGCCGCCGACCCGCTCGAACAGTTCCAATTTGTCCCGGTGTCTGCCGATGAGCAGGATGTCCGGGTTCGTGTGGCGCAGGGCCATGGCCGTCAGAAGGCCCAGCTTTCCGTCTCCCAGGACCGCGATGCGCATGCTGGAGGTGATGTGGATCTGCTGGGTGATGCGGAGGGCGGCAGCCAGGGGCTCGGCGAAAACGGCCAGCCGATCCGGCATGTCCTCGGGCAGGATGTGAAGATTGTGCACCGGAGCGGTCAGGTATTCGGCGAAGGCACCCTGTCTGCCCCTGATCCCGATCACCGACCTGTGGGGACAATGGGACTGTCCTCGGCCTAAACACTCCGGACAGTCGCCGCAGCCGCAGTTGATATCCGCAACCGCTCTTTGGCCCTCCAGATCCTCTCGGCCGGGAACCCGCACGATGTCTGCGACGAATTCGTGCCCCGGCACCCCGGAGAAGTTTTGATAGCCGTGCAGGAACTCAAGATCTGTGCCGCATATGCCGCTTATCCGTGGGCGTAGCAGGGCTTCCCCCTGTTCGGGCTCCGGAGTGGGCATTGCGCGGTGCTTTATTCGGCCGTTATGGAAAAGAACGGCCTGTATTTCCTGTCTTCGAGAAGTCCGCGAGCTGTGAAAACTGGTCATCCCGGCTCCATGGATGGGGGTGACTGGCGGAGTAAGGGCTTGTTTCGTTCACCTATTTTCACAGAAAATCTTGTCTCCTGCAAAATCCTGTCCTAAGATGCGCGGTGCCTGATAGGATGTCTGTGTTTTGTCTCATGATGAAGGGGTGCTCGGCATCCCGTACTCATGCACGATCGGAGGAATGGCGGCCCCGTGAGCCGTTGGAATTGGCGGGTAAGCTTCATACGGTGTCACCTTTGTGGAATGCGCGCAAAATGCAAGGAGGCCATGGACAATGAAGACGACTCTCTCAGCGATCAAAGCCGACATCGGCAGCGTGGGCGGACATGTTCGGCCCAGCCAGCGTCTTCTGGACACTGTGCAAGGGTATATCCATCAGCATCACCACGGTCTGCTCATCGACTATCACGTGAGTTATACCGGAGACGATATCGCCGTACTGACCACCCATAACGGCGGTGAGAACAACGAGGACGTGCACTGTCTCATTTGGAACGCCTTCCTGGCCGGAACCGAGGTGGCCAAGGACCAGGGCCTGTACGGGGCCGGGCAGGATCTGCTCAAGGACTCCTTTTCCGGGAACGTCCGAGGTCTCGGCCCCGCGGTTGCCGAGATGGAGGTCGAGGAGCGGCCCAATGAGCCGGTTCTCTTCTTCACCGCGGACAAGACGGATCCGGGAGCGTACAATCTCCCCCTGTATCTGGGCTTTGCCGATCCCATGTACTGCCCGGGGCTCATGCTCTCGCCCAAGATGTCCAGCGGATTCACCTTCCGCATCATGGATGTTTCTCATGCCGAAGGAGATAAGGTCATCGATCTGAACACCCCGGAGGAAATCTACGATATTGCGGCCCTGCTCCGCGATCCGGAGCGGTTCGTCGTGGAAAGCATTTTCAACAGGTCCACGGGAAAGCAGGCAGTGGCCGTGAGCACGACCCGTTTGCAGAATATTGCAGGGAAATACGTGGGCAAGGACGATCCGGTTATGCTTGCCCGAGTGCAGGGTGAGTTCCCCGCCACCGGAGAGGCCCTCTCCCCGTACGAGATCGCGCCCAATGTGGCCGGTTTCATGCGGGGCAGTCACTGCGGTCCGCTTATGCCGGCCAAGCTCAACAGCAAGGTCTCCTTTTTTGACGGCCCCCCCATGGTCTCCTGCGCTGCATACTGCGTGCACGAGGGACGGCTTACCTCTCCGGTGGACATCTTCGACCATCCCTTTTGGGATGAGGTCCGCAAGCGCGCTGCGGACAAGGCCAGCGACATCAGGCGGCAGGGCTTTTTCGGCAACGCCATGCTGCCCCAGTCCGAGCTGGAATACGGCGGGATCGTGCACAAGCTCGAGGATCTGGAAAGCCGCTTTACCATTCGCAGTGAAAGCGGTTCAGAGGACCTGCATTGTGCCAAGAATGGTTGAGTTCGGAGAGTCATCCCTGCCATCGATTGCGCGCGGCCGGGCGGACGTGAAGTCTGGCCCAGCCGCGCTGTTTTTTTGTCAAGCCGACTGAAAGAATGGAATTGGGGCTCGATACGCGGGCGTTTCGAAAAGGACGTGCCCGAGTGAATGAAGCCCCGGGTAGGAAAGCTCGTGGATCAAGACCATCTTGGGGGAGGTATGCAGGAAAAGGATATCATGGCCGAGGCCAGGCAGTTCATGGCAAGCCGCGTCCTGCTCAGCGCGGCCGAGCTGGACATTTTCACCAGTCTTGAGGACGGTCCGGCAACTGCCGGGGAGCTCAGTCTGGCCAAGGGACTCGACGAGCGGGCGACAGAGCGGCTTCTCAACAGCCTGGTCGTCAACGGGTATCTGGAAAAGATCCGTGGACGCTACGGGCT
Organism: uncultured Desulfohalobiaceae bacterium; assembly: GCA_964395575.1. Lineage (GTDB taxonomy): Bacteria > Desulfobacterota > Desulfovibrionia > Desulfovibrionales > Desulfothermaceae > JAIPDU01. The sequence continues at coordinate 6,712 of CAYNCR010000045.1, read as the reverse complement.
GAGCGAGGAGGGAGCCTGTCTTTCGGCGAATCATCCCCGTTCGGTGCTTCCCATGATCCGTCACATGATTCATGTCTGGAACAACTGGAGCCGCTTGACGGAGACCGTGATCCAGGGAGTGAATACCGAGCGCGAGAGCATTACCGAGTTGAGCGGCCAGAAACAGCGGGACTTCATCGAGGCCATGCACACAGTGGGCCGGGATCTGGCCGAGGACATCGCCGCTTCCTACGGAGAAACATCCTGCCGGCGCCTTCTCGACATCGGGGGCGGATCGGGGGTCTACACCCTGGCCTTCCTGCGGCGCAATCCCTCCATGGAAGGGGTTATCTTCGATCTGCCCCAGGTGATTCCCATCACCGAGGAACGCGTGGGACAGGAGGAGGAAGGGGAGCGGATAACCCTGTTTCCCGGAGACTTCTATCAGGACGAGCTCCCCACCGGATGCGACATGGCCCTTCTCTCGGCCATCATTCACCAGAACGGCCCGGAGCAGAATCTGGAGCTCTATCGCAAGGTGTACCGGGCTCTCGAGCCGGGTGGCGTTCTGCTCATCCGGGATCACATCATGGACGAGAGCCGTACCCGGCCCAAGACGGGGGTGATCTTTGCCCTGAACATGCTGGTCAATACGGAAAGCGGTGATACCTACACCTTCGAGGAGGTCCGCAATCATCTGGAACAGGCAGGGTTCGAGCAGGCACGAGGGCTTCGCACCGGCGGCGACTCCTTCGAGCGGATGGACTGTCTGGTTGAGGCGAGAAAACCGGCCTGAGCCGAAGGGGAAGGATATCAGACCAGGTCCTGCAGAAGCTCGCGGAGCCCCATCTGCTTGACCTGCTGATTGGTGAACTCGGAAATGGTGGGCTGGATAGGCCTTTTGCGCAGGGACATGCCGCACTCGGTCGGAGTCCTGTCCCCTTTCTTCTGGTTGCACTTCTTGCAGGAGGCAACCGTGTTCTGCCAGGAGAAGGTGCCTCCGCGGGATTTGGGCAGAATATGGTCCAGGGTGGGGTTGTGCCGGCACCCCGCTCCGCAGTACTGACAGGTGTATTCGTCCCGGGCGAGAATGTTGCGTTTGTTCAGCGGGACCTTGTTCTTGTACACCCGGCGCACAAACTTGATCAGCCTGACGACGAGCGGAATGCGGTGCAGGTTCTGGAAACTGGTGACCACGGCGCTGCCATACTTGAGCACTTCCACCTTCCCCTTCAGCACCAGTCGCATTCCCCGCTTCCAGCTCACAGTGTGCAGATAGGTGAAATCCGCATTCAACACAATGACGCTGTTCATGGGAACCTCGTCGAGGGTGGTTTCTCCCAGCGGCCCGGTGTCCGCAAAATCCGGACATGGGCCGGGTACCCTTATAATTGGTCTCAACTGTATACGATTTCCATAACTGTGTCCAGAAGGATGTCCTGTGTAGAAGCACCCTGGCGGGACACGACGTTTTACGCGCTGAAGGAAAGGACACCACCAGACCATGGCCTTTCTGATTATCTTCCGGGAATCGGTGCTCCCCCTTTTCCTGATCGCCGCGATCGCGGCGCTGTATCAGCGGGCCGCCAGGCCGGATATCAGGCAGATCGCGGATGCGGCCCTGATGGTCTTTGCACCGGTTTTCGTCTTCAATACACTGGTGGCCGAAGACATTTCCTGGGGCGCGCTGTACGGGCCCTTCGGGCTTATGGTCCTTTTGACCGGCTGCCTGATGCTGCTGGCCTGGGGGGCGTCGCGGCTCCTTCGCCTCGAGTCCGAGGACAGCCTCGCCTTGATCCTGGCCTGTTCCATGATCAACGTGGGCAACTTCGGGCTGCCGCTGATCCATTTCGCCTACGGCCCGCAGGCCCTGAATGCCTCGGTACTTGTTTTCGTGGTGTTCAATCTTCCCTTGTGCACAGTGGCAATCTGTCTGACCAGCCAAAAGACCGCCTGGGCCGAGATGGCCCGCGATGTGGGGCGGATCCCCATTTTTCACGCCATGATCGCCGCAATGGCGCTGACCACCGTGGGAGTCTCCCTTCCGGAGTGGCTGGGCAAGGGGCTCGATCTCCTTGGCGGGGCCGCTATCCCCCTGCTGATTTTCGTTCTGGGTCTGCAGCTGGCCAAGATCGGCGTCTCGAGCCACATACGGGCCTTTGTTCCCGTGCTGGCCGCGGCGGCCTTCATTCGTTTGATCATCTCTCCCGTTCTCGCTCTGGGGATTGCCCATTTTCTCGGTTTTTCCGGGCTGGAGCGGGATGTGGCCGTGGTGCAGACCTCTGGGCCCTCGGCTCTGCTGCCGTTGATGTACGCGATCAGCTTCGGCAGAAGGACCGAGCTGTTGGCCTCCATCATCCTGGTAACCTCCCTGTGTTCCGCGCTGACCATGCCCCTGGTGATCGCCGGTGTGAGCTGGCTCTAGCTCCCGTTTGTCCTGTCCTATTCCCATTTTCGCCTGTGGAGAATATACTGGTGATCATTCAGGAATAAACAACACAAACCATGGCATTGGGCAGAAGGTGAGCCTTGCCTGCTGCGGCGAGAAGCGGCTGATGGACAGGGCGTACTCCAAAAACAAGGAGGGATGGTGCATGAATCAGTCGGAAGAGAAGGATTTTCTCAGCAAATGGCCGCACTATTTTCCCGGAGCGGAGTGGCCCCTGGCCCTGTACTACACGGACACACCTCCGGCAGATGCGGAACGGGTCCCGCCCCCTTCCGCGCACAAATGCCTCATCGGCGTCCTGAACCGGGTCCGGAACGGCGCCGCCCTCGTCTTTGGCGAAGAATCCGTGGGCTGCTTCGGAGGCAAGCGCTATACCGGATTCAGCCAGCAGCTCATGCCCAACTTCGACTCCTTTCTCTCCTGCGGAATCCAGGGGCAGCTCGAGGGCGAGCGCTACAAGAGGTCCCCGGAGATCGTGCAGGGAATTGTGCAGCACTGGCCCGACTTTGAGGCACCCGCCGCGAATCTGGTCCTTAAGCGCTTCGATCGTCTCCAGAACGGGGAGAGCCCTGAGGTGGTGGTCTTCCTGGCTCCCCCGGACGTGCTCTCCGGGCTGTTCACCCTGGCCAACTTCGACTGGCAGGATCCCCATGGAGTCATCACGCCCTTTTGCGCCGGATGCGCGGCTATTATCCAATATCCCTATCTCGAGGGGAAGAAGGAGGCTCCACGTGGGGTGGTGGGTATGTTCGACGTTTCCGCAAGGCCCTTTGTTCCCAGGGAAACGCTCAGCTTTGCCGTGCCCATGAATCGTTTCCGGACCATGGTAGGGTTCATGGAGGAAAGCTTCTTGATCACCAAGTCCTGGGATCGGGTGCGCAAGCGCATGGAACGGGGGTAATCCCTGCGAACCAGGAACGAAATGGGAATCGCAAAAAATATGTCGGACAGATCAGGACCTCTAGCGCAGCGGAAAACATGTCCGGTCCGAGCAACTTTGCGGGGCAATCGAATGCTATTCGGGGGAGCTATGCCAGTATATAGGATTGTGAGCATTGCGTTGGTCTTTTTTGTTCTTGTGAGCTGCCAGATTGCTCGCTCCGCTGATAACGGCACAGTGGAAAGGATGCGACAAGCGGCTCAAGAGGGGAATCCCGAAGTCCAGTACAACCTGGGCCTGATGTATTTGCGGGGCAGAAAAGTCTCCCAGGATCGAAAGGAGGCAGTGCGTTGGATTCGAAAGGCGGCCGAGCAGGGTCATGCCCGGGCCCAGCACAGACTGGGAGTGAGTTATCTGGAGGGGAACGGGGTGATGCAGGACAGTCTGAAAGCGGCGGACTGGTACCGCAAGGCCGCGGAACAGGGCCTCCCCAAAGCTCAGTACAATCTGGGGCTTCTGTACGAACAGGGCCGAGGCGTTGCCGAAAACGCGTCCAGGGCGGAGCAGTGGTATCGCCGGGCAGCGGAGCAGGGCTTCGCGAAAGCCCAGTACAATCTCGGGTTGTTATACGAGCGCGACAGGGGCGCGGTCGAACAGGATTATGGCCAGGCGGCGGACTGGTACCGCAAGGCTGCAAAGCAGGGCATGGTCAGGGCCCAGCATAATCTGGGAGTGCTCTATGCCCAGGGACAGGGGATAGCTCAGGACGAGATCAAGGCCTATGCCTGGTTCAGCCTCGCCGCGGCCCAGGGGAGCTCCAAGGCGGAGAAAAATGTTGAGACGCTGACCTCACGGATGGATCCCCCCGAGATCGAGGAGGCCAAGAAAATGGCCGCTGACTTGCAGCAAAAGTAATGGCGGAGTCCTGTGCCGGAGAGTCAGCCAAGAGCTCATCCGGGCTCTTACGTGATCAAGGAATTCCCGTGCTGTCGGCGCAATCCCAGCAAGGCCAGGAGGAGTGGAATCAGCCCGGAAATCGAGGCCAGGATGAAGACGGCATTCATTCCGGCTGCGGCGAGAATGCTGCCGAAAAGGGGCGGGGAGACGGTCTGGCCCAGGTAGATGGTGGCGGTGAAGACGGAGACCACGCTGCCGCGGTGCTCCGCGGGCGCGAGCCCGGCGGCGCAGGTGTTCAGCGCCGGGGTGAGGAGACCGAATCCGGCCCCCCATACCACGAGGCTGCCCAGAAGAAGCCCGAACACGCTTGCCAGAGGCACGGAGGCCAGGGCCAGGCAGCACAGGGTGAAGCCCAGGGAAACGACTGCGTATTCCGAATAGCGCTCCAGGAGCCAGCCGGCCCGGGAGGAGACCAGGGCGGCGGTCCCCGCGCCCGTGGACAGGGCCAGTCCGGAGTGCAGGGTCCCCAGGCCCAGTCTTTGGACCACAACCAGGGGCATGTACACGACCATGGCGAAGAGCAGGACAAAGGCCATCAGGTTGGAGAAGAAGACCCACAGGGCCCTGGGCCGGAAAATGTACGCCGTAAGCCCATGGGCAGGGTCGGGCTTGTTTTCCCCGTCAGAGTCGCGAATTTTTTCCACGCGGAGCTGCAGGCCCGCCAGGAGGGCCAGAGGCAGGGCGAGCCCGTAGAGCAGAAAGGGATAGAACCAGGCCATGGCGGCCAATCCCCCGGCAAGGAAGGGCACGAAAGTGTTGGTCAGGGTCTGGAAGGTGATGCGATAACCCATGGCCCGGGCTCGGTCCGCGCCCTGAAACAGGTCGCCGATCAGGGTCACACCGGTATTCATCATCCCGCCCACTGCCAACCCCTGCACGGCCCGCAAAAGGAGGACCGCCCAGAAGGTGCGGACCAGCGCGATTCCCGCGCCAGAGAGCCCGAAGAGGAGGAGGCAGGGGACGAGCACCGCCTTCCGCCCCCATCTGTCCGCGAGCAGCCCGAGGACAGGGGTCCCGATCAGGGCGAGGAGGGTGTATACGCTGAGCACCCAGCCCACCCGTTCCTCGCTTACTTGGAGCGGATCCAGCATTGCCGGCAGAATGGGGCCGACCAGGCTTCCGCCGGTCACGGCCAGCACCACCGAGGCGATCACGATCTGCAGGTTCCGGCTGCGCAGTATTCCCATCCATGCTCCGCTGTACTGGGGGTGCGGCCGACAAGACACCAGCTTCCGGGGGCCGCTCGATTGAGCGAAGCCAACAATGGCACATCAACTTCGCCGAGGAAACCCCTTCGTACTCGAGGACCGATATGGATTGGCTGCGCAAGCTGCTCTCTTTTCGTCCCAGGTTCTACGCCTTGCAGATCGAGGTGACCAGCCGCTGTGGCCTGCGCTGTCCGTGCTGCTTCCACAGCCGCAAAGACACCCACCTGCGGGACCTTCCCTGGGAGTATCTACAGGACCTCAAGCCGCACCTGGATCGCGTGGACAACGTCATTCTGCAGGGATGGGGGGAGCCGCTGCTCTATCCCTATCTCCCCGAAGCTCTGGAGCTGGTTGCCTCGCGGGGGGCCAGCGCGGGATTCGTGACGAGTGGATGCGGATTGAACGCGACTCTGGGGGGGAAGGGGGTGCGTTCGGGGGCAAACTTCATCTCCTTTTCTCTGGGCGGTGCGCGCGAAGCCACGCATGCGGCGCTGCGGCCGGGAGCGAGCCTGGAATGGATTCGGGACGGAATTGGCCTCCTGCGGCGCGCAGCGGCAAACGATGGCCTCGGGGAACCGGACCTGGAATTCACCTGCTTGCTGCAGCGGCAGAATATCGGCGAGCTGCCGGAGGTGGTCGATCTGGCAGCGCAATGGGGCGCGGGAACAGTGGTCGCGATCAACCCTTGTCATATCGGCGACAGGGACCAAGAGGGGCAGAGGCTCTTCGTCTGCAGCGGGGATCCGGATAGGGAGCATGCACAGCTTCTCGAGACAGCGGCGGAAAGGGCCCGGGAGAAAGGAGTGGAGCTTCGCCTGCCGTCTCTGAAGGGGGGAGAGGTCCTTGTCTGCGAGGAGAATCCGCTGCGGAACCTCTTTATCGCCTCGGACGGCGAGGTGGGGCCCTGCGTGAACTTGCTTCCGCCCGCACAGCGCTTCGGGCATCTCTTCTGCGGGAGCGAAGTCGATGGAGCCAGGCAGGGGTTCGGCAATTTGGCAGACAAAGATCTTCTGCGTATCTGGAACACCCGCGCCTATCGCGAGTTCCGGAGGGTGCTGAACGAACGGCGCCTCATCGCCAGCAAGGAGCTCCCACAGAGGGAGGAGTTTCCGGATCCGCCACGTCCCTGCCGTGCCTGCCACAAGATGCTCGGCCTCTGACTGCCGGCGGGTGTTGATACTTCGCGACTCGTGATTGGTGACCCCAGGGATCGGTCGTCATATCCAGAGCTCTTTTTTG
>CAYNCR010000044.1:0-14023 GCA_964395575.1 uncultured Desulfohalobiaceae bacterium | reverse complement strand
TCATTGGTTTTGTGTTTGATTTCACAAGTTCGTCGAGAGGGGATGACAAACGTGAGGAGGGTTGTATGATCAATTGGATGTCGCGTCGGGTGACTCCGGTCTTTCTCTGGCTGAGCCTGATGCTCTTTACGTCACCTGCCTACGCTGCGGCTGAATCCGCTGCAGCCTCAGGCGGGGGAGCTGACTGGCCCTGGTGGTTCTGGCCGCTGGTGCTCTTCGTCTTCTGTTTCGTGCTCGGGATTCTGGCCGTCTTGGCAGGCGTTGGCGGAGGGGTGCTCTACGTGCCCCTGGTGAGCGCCTTCTTCCCCTTCCATCTGGACTTTGTCCGCGGAGCGGGCCTGTTCGTGGCCCTGGCCGGTGCCCTGATGGCCGGCCCCGGGCTGCTGCGGCGCGGGCTGGCCAGCTTGCGCCTCGCCCTTCCGGTGGCCCTGATCGCCTCCACCTTTGCCATTATCGGCGCCTTTATCGGCCTGTCCCTGCCCACGACCATCGTGCAGATCCTTCTGGGCGCGACCATCATCTTCATCGCCCTGCTGCTGCTGCTTTCCAAGAACGTGGAATACCCCGTTGTGACCAAGCAGGACGCCGTGGGCCTCGCCCTGGGCATGCACGGCTCCTACATCGAGGAGACAACGGGCAAGATCTATGAGTACAAGACCCACCGGACTTGGGCGGGACTGCTCATCTTCGTCCTTATCGGCCTGGTGGCCGGCATGTTCGGCCTGGGCGCGGGATGGGCCAACATCCCGGTGCTGAACCTGGTCATGGGTGCGCCGCTGAAGATCTCCGTGGCCACGAGCAAATTCCTGCTCTCTATCACCGACACCTCTGCGGCCTGGGTCTATCTGAACAAGGGCGCGCTCATTCCCCTGATCGCGATCCCCTCCATCGTGGGGCTCATGCTCGGATCCCTGGTGGGGGTGAAGATCCTGGCCCGGGCCAAACCGAGCGCCATCCGCTACATCGTGATCGCGGTGCTTCTGTTTGCCGGCGTACGGGCCCTTCTCAAGGGCTTGGGCATTTAGTACCCTGACCACAACAAGAGGGAGATTCAGATATGACACAGAACGAAAAGGAATTGGAACACGTCCCCGCGGAGCAGAAGGCCTACGCCACGCTCCTGCTCTATGGGTGCTGGATTGGCATCGGGATCATGGTTATCACCTATTTCTTCTATTTGAGCGGACTCATCGAGCCCTTTGTCAGCATCGACAAGGTCAGCGACCTGTGGCACCTGCCCTCGGACGAGTTCTCCCACAGGCTGGACATCCCCGGGGGATGGGGCTGGACCGCCCTTCTGGGATACGGGGACTTTCTCAACTTCATCGGCATCGTGATCCTGGGCGCCCTGACCATCGTGGGCTATCTCACGCTCATTCCCGCGTACATCAAGAAGAAGGACTTCCTCTTCACCTCCATCGCGATTGTGGAGGTTCTCGTCCTGCTTCTGGCCGCTTCCGGCATCCTCGGCGGAGGTGGGCACTAGGTCGCCGCGTCTTTGATCAGAAGAAACGACTCACACCGATCCCCGGAAGGGAGCCTTGGAACTCCCTTCTGGGGATTTTTTATGAAAATGCGCAACGAGCTGATTTAGAGAGGAATTATTTGCGAGGCATTGGCGGGTTGAGCGCTGAAGCGCGGGGTTCATAATACACCATGGCTTTGTTGGAACCACGCAAGGTACAGCGAGTCCGCTCCAAAAGGGAAGACACATAAATTGAATCCTGTCTCAAAGTACGAGAGACCGGGAATATCGACGGAGGTGTCGCGTATCCCTTCATGTGAAACCCGTGATGAACCCTGCGCTTCAGCGTCCACCCGCAATTGCCTCGCATTTTCATGCTTGGTTGTTCCCGGAGTTGTTCCGGGAATGTGGGTTGCATGAACCTTCCGGCCTTTGAACGTTCAGACCTTCGAACCTTTTACCTTCGCACTTTCCGACCTTCCAACCTTCCGACTTAATACCCCGACAAAGCACGCTCCATTCGCGCTAGTTGGGGCGGCGGAAACAGCGATGGACTGATCCCCTGTTCTGGGATAAATTGAGTGCCGGTATGGCAGGCGTGCAGTATTTCACCGTGACAAAGGCCGAAGCCGGGCAGAAGCTGGTGCAGTTTCTGAGCCGGCGGCTTGGGGGCGATGTTCCCCGCTCCGCGATCATGCGCTGGGTGCGCACCGGGCAGGTCCGGGTGGACAGCTCCCGGGCCAAGCCCTTCCAGAAGGTGGCCGCGGGGCAGACGGTTCGCGTTCCGCCCCATCACAGGGATGCCGGGCACCTGGAGGAGGCCGGGGGAGAGGAGACCAATCCCTTCCATCTGCGCAAAGTCTTTGAGGACGAAGAGCTTTTGCTCGTGGCCAAACCTCCAGGGCTGGCCACCCAGCCCGGCAAGGGGATCCGGCAGAGCGTGGACGAGCTGGTCAAGGCGGAATACGGGGACAGGCCCTGGCCGCCGGCCCTGGTTCATCGTCTGGACAAGGAGACCTCTGGCCTGCTCCTGCTGGCCACGTCCTACGCCAGTCTCCGCGCCCTTCAGCAGCTATGGCGCGAAAACCGGGTGCACAAGCTCTATCTGGCCTGGGTGCGGGGCGATGTTTCCTGGCGGGGATGGACTGAGCTGCGCGACGAAATGGTGGAAGACAGGGATTCGGAGCAGAAAAAGGTGCCCGCTGTGAGCCGTGTCCGGGTGTTGCGCCGGCACAAGGGCTACAGCCTCGTGGCTGTAGCCCTGGACACGGGACGCAAGCACCAGATCCGGGTCCAGATGGCCCAGCGGGGACATCCTGTGGTCGGCGATCGCAAGTACGGGCGCGGCGGCTCCTCCCAGGGCCTTCTGCTGCACGCCTACCGCCTGGCCTGGAAGAACCGGAGCTTTTCCCTGGAGCCTCCGTGGCTGGGACAGTTCGCGGTGTCCGCCAGGGATCTGGAGTCGCTCTGAGCCGCTTGCAGAGCCGGATTAGGCCGTGTCGTGGAAATACTGCCTCTCGCTGGGGATTTCGCTGTCTGGATCGGGGATTTCCTGCTTCTGGATGCGGAGCCGGGAGAACCAGAAGGGGTGCTCTTTCATGAAATGCCAGCTGTTCAAAAGGTCTTCCTTGGTGTGCGGCTCCAGAGTGAGAGTGGGCCGAAGATCCAACAGCTGCAGGCCGGAGAAGAACTCCGCCCAGGGGATGTTCCCCTGTCCCAATCCGAGGTGCTGATCCGCCACCCCGTCGTTGTCGTGCAGATGCAAATGGGCGATGTGCTGCCCCAGGGTCTGCATCCACAGGGCAAGATTGTTGTACTGAACCCCTCCGCTGTAGCTCGCCCAATGCCCCAGATCGAAACAGAAACGCACCTGACTGTCCTCGAGCTCACTGATTAGGTCGGCAAGAGGCCCGGGGTCGTATTCCCGTACATTTTCCAGATACAAAGGGGGATGATCCGGCCACTCCCCGAGGATCTCCTTCCAGGTTTGCACGGAACGCTTGAGCCAGGAGGAATAGAGATCGCTGTACAGAGGGATGAAGTTGGCGTGGGCGATCAGAAAGCGCGGCTCGTAGATGGAGGCGATGCGCATGGCCTTTTTGAGCCGCTGTCTGGTGCTTTGCAGGATGATGTCGTCGATGCTCCCGGGCTGCAGGTCATAGAAGGGGAGATGGACGGAGCAGAGCAGCCCCTCCTTGTGCATTGAGTTTGCCAGGCTCCTGTGCCAGTCCTCATCGAGGTGGTCCAGGGCGATGGGGTCGAGTCCGAGCTCCGGATTGATCTTTCTCCACTGGAAGTATTCCAGATAGGAGTTATCCTCGGCCACGTAGCGACAGGGAAGATTCACGAAATAGCGACCCATAAATTATCCAGCCCGTTTTTTTGCTGCAGGTGGTGTTGCGGCTGATCCAATCCAGTGGGATGCGTTCCGAAAGATCCAGGGTGATTTCGGGAGGAAGTATAACCGTGGTTCGCTTCTCTGGCAAGGAGCTGAGAGCCGCAGCTTTGGACGAAAGGAAGTCAGAGATCGGAGGTCGGAGATCGGAAGTCGGAAGTCGGCGGTCGGATGTCAGGTCCCAGAAGACGGAGGACAGAGGGCGGAAGATGGTCGGAGGTCAGAGATCCGGTGAGTCGGTGAATCGGTGAGTCACCCATTAAAAGGCCCTAGGTCAGAGGTCGGAAGGTGGAAGTCGGAAGGGAACAAAATTCAGGCAAACTCGGGAGCGATAGCTCGAGAAGGAAGGAGACGGACAAAGGGAGGTGAACAGGTACGGTATTCGCGATTTGGAATACGTGCTTGACCAATTATCCGAATTACGATTTCAGTGTCTCCGACATCCGACATCCGACATCCGACATCCGACATCCGACATCCGACATCCGATATCCGATCTCTGTCATTCATTCCCCGGAAATACACGGCTGAGGATGTCCCGCTCATAGCGGAGATAGTACTGGGGATCCAGAAGCTCCTCGAGCTCGTCGCGATGAATGTGGGAGGTGATCTCTTCCCGCTCCAGGACGAGCTCACGGAAGGGGCGGCCCTCCTCCCAGGCCTGGAGGGCGGGTCCCTGAACCAGCTCGTACGCCTGCTGTCTGGGAAGGCCTTTTTCCAGCAAAGCGAGCAGGAGTCTCTGGGAGAAGTAGAGTCCCTGGGAGGACTCCAGATTGCGGTCAATATTCTCCGGGATGAGCCGAAGCTTGGACAGGACGGAGCTGATCCGGTTCAGCATGTAGTCCACCAGGATGGTGGAGTCGGGCATGATGACCCGTTCCACTGAGGAGTGGCTGATATCCCGTTCGTGCCACAGGGCCATGTTCTCCATGGCGGCCAGGGAGTTGCTCCGCACGAGCCGGGCCAGACCGCAGAGGTTTTCCGCGGAGATGGGGTTCTTCTTGTGCGGCATGGCGGAAGAGCCTTTCTGGCCCTTGGAAAACCCCTCTTCCGCCTCGCGAACCTCGGTCCGCTGCAAGTGTCGAAGCTCCAGGCCCAGGCGCTCGATGCCTCCGGCGATGAGACCCAGGGCGGTGAAATACTCTGCGTGCCGATCCCGCTGCACGATCTGGGTGGAGATGGGGTCCGGCTCGAGACCGAGGATGTGCAGGGCGTCGCGCTCCACTTCCGGGGAGAGGTGGGCATAGGTGCCCACGGCACCGGATATCTTGCCCACGCGCACTCCTTCCAGGGCGTTGTCGAAGCGCTGCTTGTGGCGGCTGAACTCGGCGTGGAACGAGGCGAGCTTGAGCGCGTAGCTCGTGGGCTCGGCGTGGACCCCGTGAGTCCGGCCCATGCACATGCGGCCCTCGTGCTCCAGGCCGAGCCGGTGCAGGGTCCGCAGGAGGGCGTCAAGATCGCTGGAGATGATCCGGCCCGCCTCGAGCAGAAGCAGGGCGTTCGCGGTGTCCACGATGTCCGAGGACGTGCAGCCCAGGTGGATGTAGCGGGAGGCTGGTCCGACCTTTTCCTCCACAGCGGTCAGAAAGGCGATCACGTCATGCTTGGTCTCTTCCTCGATTTCCTGGATGCGCTCTAGGTCGAAATCCGCGTGATCGCGGATCTGCTGCATCTCCTCCGCGGGTATGCGGCCCTGCTTGTGCCAGGCCTCGCAGACTGCGATCTCCACCTGGAGCCAGGCCCTGTACTTGTTTTCCAGGCCCCAGATCCGGCTCATTTCGGGTCGGCTGTAGCGTTCGATCATAACCGGGAGCTATTCCGTGCTGCTGCTATTGGGCGGAGTCTGTCCCGCGGGCTTGCTTCCGCCTTCGCCCTTGGAGCTGCCGCCACTTTCCGAGCTGCTTGCTCCGGAGCCGTTTCCGCCGCCGGATTCACTCCCGGATTGCGAAGCGCTCGGCTCTTTCGAGGCCCCGCCTTCCTGGGTGGTTGAAGCGGTCTGTTCCTGGCTCTTGCCGTCGCCGTCGCCGTTGCCGTTTCCGGAGCTGCTGTCCTGATTCCTGGAGTAGTCCGTAACATACCAGCCGCTGCCCTTGAGGATAAATGCGGTGTTGGAGATGAGCCGCTTAGCCACTCCGTTGCAGGAGGGGCAGGTGATCTCCTTCTCCTCATAGCTTCTGTGCCATTCCTCAAAGACGTTATTGCAGTCGTGGCATCGATATTCATAGATTGGCATGGCCAACCCTCCTCTTGCTGCGCTTGCGGTGTTCGCCCTCGCGCGACAGTTGGCGCTCGATCCACGCAGTACACTGGGCATGGACGTATGAGGGGGCCGCAGCCCGTTCTAACCGATCAGAATAATGATAATCAGGGCTATTGCCCTGTCAATGCGGAGGGGGCGACGGGTTAGCCTTTGCCGCGCTGTCGCGCCTCAGCCTTGGCATCGCGGATGCGCTGCTTGAGTCGTTTTTGCCTGCGCCTGCGGCGGCGGTCCAGCTCGCGCTTACGCTCGATCTTCTTGTGGCGGGCCATAGCGTCCTCCTTGTTTGCGTTCAATGTTTGGAAGCATCCGCGGCGACGGATGATCGCGTTTTCTGGCATTGCCCTGGATGGGCGCTCCGATCAAGGAGCGCTTCTCATTCCAACGAAGCGGCATTCTGAGCGCTCCGGGGCACAGTGCCGAATACCGAAAATGAAGTCTATAAGCACTAGCAGTCCGGACACGGTTTTGTCCAGCCGCGAGAACAGGCGATTCGCAGGGCAGGTTAGACGGAGCTCAGTGTATAGGCGCGGGAGCCCACATCGAGGGATTCGGCGCAGGAGAGGAGATATTCTCCCTCGGTCCCGGAGTGGAGTCTCTCCAGTGGCCCCTGGTGTGCGGCTTTGCCCTCTTCGGCTGCGGGCAGTATCCACTGGGCCCGGTTGACCAGGTCCAGGCCAGCCTGGTCCAGGGCCACGGGGTCATAGGATGCGGCGATGCCGATGTCCGGACAGAGGGCTGTCGCGGCGTGTCCTTCGCAGTCGCAGCCCGGGGTAATGTTCAGCAGGAAGTTGATATGCAGCACTGGGGATCGGAACAAGGACTGGGCCGCGGCGGCGTATTCTGCCATTCTTTCCAGGAAATCCCTCCCTCCGGAGTCCCAGTTGGGACGCAGGGCTCCCTCGGGGCAAACAGCGAGGCATTGGGCGCATCCGGTACAGCGCTCGGAAAGGAGCCGTGGTGTCCCGTCCTCCTGCAGGAGCAGGGCCGAGGCCGGGCAAACCGCCGCACAATCCCCGCAACACCGGCACTTGTCCGCACGGAGGACCGGGCCGGTGGTGCAGTGCTGCTGCATCTTGCCCCGGCGGCTTGCGCACCCCATGGCCAGATTCTTCAGGGCTCCGGCAAATCCCCCGAGATGGTGCCCGGTGAAATGGTTGCAGGTGAGCATGGCGTCCGCTTCCGCGATTTCCCCGGCCAGGTAACAGCTCCGGAAATGCCTGCCTGGTCCCGGCACCTCGACCTGGTTGGTTCCCCTGATCCCGTCCGCGATCAGAACCGGGGCCTGCAGCAGGGCCGCATCGAAGCCGTGCTCCCTGGCGAGGAGGGCGTGGGAGACGCCGTTGCCCCGACTCCCGCCGTAGAGGGTGGTCGTGTCCGTCAAGAAGGGGCGGGCGCCGCACTTGCGGAGAAAGCCCAGGATCGGGCCGAGCCACAAGGGAGAGATGAAGGAGGTGTTCCCCTCCTCGCCGAAATGGGTCTTGACCGCGGCAATATCCTTGCTGCGCAGGTGCGCGCCGATGCGGGCCGTCTTGAGGAGCGCGCGCAGCTTGGTCTCGCAGAAGGCGCGGGGCGCGGCGCTGAAATCCCAGAAAAAGACCCGGGATCTGCCGGAAGTCTGGCTCATGGCTTTCTCCTTGAATACCGTCAGCTGTGATCGAAAAAGCCGCTGATGCGCTCCGTGATCCGTACGGGGCACGGGTCCAGCCCGTGCCTGGAGAGGGCCTGTTCCACACCGGCCCTTTGGGCCTCCAAAAGCTCCTCCTCGTGCCGGGCGATCTGGAGCAGGCGGCTCCCGTCCTCGAGCACGCGGAGCCGGATGTTCTCGAATCCCAGGTCCAGGAGCTCGTCCTCCAGGCGGCCGATGCGCTGGAGTTGTTCCGGAGCCGGCGACCTGCCGTAGGCGAAACGGGTCAGAAGGCAGGGCCTGGAAGGCAAGTCCGGCGGGGCCAGATCCAGGATTCGGGCCAAAGCCCGTATGTCCGCCTTATCCATGGATGCGTCCGCGAGGGGGCTGGCGACGCCGAGCTCGCGCAGTGCCTGCCGTCCCGGCCGGTATTCCTGAAGATCGCCTGCGTGGCTGCCTTCCGCGAGAAAAGGCCTTTCCAGGCTTTCGGCAAGCTCCCCGGCCCTGCTGAAGAGCAGATATTTGCAGTGGTAGCACCGTGACCGCTCATTGGAGCGGACGGCTTCTTCCAGGAGCGGGTCCACCTCCAGGATCTGCCCCGCGGAGCGGCTCAAAGAGGCAAGGCAGTCCTTTCCCTGCCGACGCTCTCGCGGGCTGAGGTGGGGGCCGCTGAAGAAGAGGGGCACGAAGTCCAGGTCCTCGGATCGCGCGAAGCCGAAGAGAAACTGGCTGTCGATCCCTCCGGACACGGCAATGATCCCCGGCTGCAGGTCCTTGAGGCGATTCAAGAGTTTTTCTGCCTTGGCGGCGAGATGCTTTGAGGTGATGCGATCGGGAAGTGCCATGGCGCTCACGGGCAAAGCTGTGTCCAAGCTTTGCAATTTCTTGAGAGTTGGGGCAATTTGGGCTACAGAATGCCTTTGCCGTGCCATCATTGTAAAGAAAAGGGCGATTGGCGCAAGTCACATGACTCATTGCTGAGCTGTCATTGCCGGAAACTCGCACAAGCAACGGCCTATCGCCCAGAGCCTCTCTCTGTGAACCCTTAACGCCAACGCTGAACGCGGAACGGGGAACCTGGAACCCATAGTGCGGGAGACAGCGGGATGGGATTCGATGCGGATGTGATTATTGTGGGAGGCGGCCCCGGCGGGGCGAGTGCCGCCTATTTCCTGGAGAAGCGGGGATGCCGGACACTGGTGCTGGAGCGGGAGCGGATCCCCCGGTACAAGATCTGTGCCGGTGGAATCCCGGGAAGCGCCCTGGAGCTTTTCCCTTTTTCCTTTTCCGGGGTGATCGAGCAGACCATGGAGCGGGGCACATTCCTCTGCGGCGACCGCGGGGTCACGCAACCCTTGCCCCAGGGAGCCCTGCACATGGTTCAACGCTCGGATTTCGACGCCTTCCTGCTGCAAAGCTCCGGAGCCGAGGTCCTGGAGGGGGAAAAAGCGGTGCGTGTGGAGCAGGAGTCGGACCGGGTCCGGGTCGTCACGCAGAGCGGAAAGCATCTGACCGCTAGCTATCTCGTCGGCGCTGACGGCCCCCAATCTGTAGTGGCTCGGCAAGCGGGAATGCACAAGAGCGAAGGGACAGGCCTGGGGCTGGAGGTTGAGGTGGACCCCGGTCCCGAGCTGCTGGAAACGTTCAGGGGGCGTTTTCTGGTTGGTTTCGGGATTGTGGGCAATGGATATTACTGGGTCTTCCCCAAGTCGGGGCACCTGTCCGTGGGCATAGGGAGCATGGGCCACGACAGGGGGCAGCTCCTGCCTTTGCTGAAGCGATCCATGGCCGGGCAGGGCATCGATGTGAACGGCCATCCCTGCAGAGCGCACCCTTTGCCCGTGTATCGGAGCAATGCGCAGCGACAGAGCGGCAGGATTCTTTTGGTGGGGGATGCCGCGGGACTTGTGGATCCATTGACCGGTGAGGGGATCAGGCACGCCATGGTCAGCGGCAAGCTCGCCGCAGAGGCGGTGGCCCGGGAAAAGCCTGCCGCCTATTCCCGCTGGATTCAGCAGGGTATCGGCAAGGACCTGTGGTGGGCCTCTGTCTTTGCCCGAATGTTCTATACGCGGCAACAGGGATGCTTTGAATGGCTCGTCCGCAATCGCTATGTCTTCCGGGACATGATGCGCATTGTCAATTTCGATCTGGGCTATAAAGCCAGCCTGTTCAAAACCCCGCTCTACATTCTGAACTGGGGCAAGCGACAGGCGCTGGACGAAGAGGGGACTGGCGCCGGGCTATAGGCTGGCGCCAGTCCCCCGTTCAACGTTCCCCGTTCCCCGTTCTGCGTTTCCCGTTCAGGGTTGCACTTTTGAGAGGACCCTGTGTTTCTTGGAGCGCTCACTCGACTTGGGGGACAAAAGGATCAGCCTCGGCTGCGCCTCGGCGAGCTGCGGCAAACGAAGCTTGCCTGCGTCCTTCCCCGCGGCGACGGTCCGCCTCGGGGAAGGTCCCGCGTGTTGAGCGACCGGAGGAAGCGGGCGGTTAGCATTCCGTAATCCGTCAATGTGCCGCTTCAAATACATTCAGCCTCGACAAAAGACTGGAAAACAGGTGCCCTTGCACACTGCAACTGACCCTTAAGACTTAAGGCCTTCTTCAGGGCCGAAATATCTTCCCGCGCGCCTCCTCGGACAGCTCGAGGGGATAGGCCAGGAGAATGGTCTTCTTCCCGTCCCAGCTGAAGGTCCCGGGGCTCGTGGTGAGGCAGACATAGAGCTCGAGGGTTCCGTCATTGTTCATGTCCCCAAGCCCGTAATCCTGTACAGCTCCCTTGATGGTTTCCGTCGTCCAGCCCGTGCTCAGGCCGAGGCCGTCCCAGTAGAGGCTGTGGATGGAGCCCTTGGAAAAGCTGCGCTGGTTGGCGAGATACTTGGACGTGGAGGAGACGCTCCTGTTGACCAGGATCTCGAATTCCCCGTCAGCATTCAGGTCGCAGGAAATAAGTCTCGTGGGCAGGAAGCGGTAGCTCGGCGGATCCTCCCGGCTGTCTTCCAGACCGGGGAGGCTGGTCTTTTTCCGCATCTTGACCGAGGATCCGGCGTACGCCTTGTCCGTGGTGGCCTGAATTTCTCCGTCGGAGTAAAGCCGGAGATGGATCGAGGAATCGGCGACGACGACCTTGTTGCCTTCCTTCCCCGGGAGATAGGTGAAGTTGAAAACGTTGGCCGCCCGGGGAAGCTTCAGGGTTCGTCCCAGCTTGTAGCTACTCGAGCCGCGCTGGACAAGGCTGACCCCGTTGGCGAAGTTGCCCGGAGCGTCCAGCTTCTGCCCCACAAGGCGCTTGTCGTAGTCCGGCGGGATGCGCGCCACCTTGAGCAGGAGCTTGATGTTCTTGTCCCTGACCGCGAAATCCCCGTCCCGGTACCGGAGAATGAAGGAGCGGGGCTTGTCCTGGCGCAGCGCGGATACAACGATCTCCCGGGAGCCGTCGGCTTTCGCGGCGGTCAGATCCAGGGTCAGGGTTTTGGTGCGGCTGCCGGTCTCGTAGGTCGCCAGGTGTTCGAGCTTGTCGCCCTGCCGCACAAAGGCCTTGACCGCATGCTTCTGCAGGAGGATGATTTCCTGCCTGCCGTCCCCATCGACATCGCTCACGCGCAAGCCGCGTGCTTCAAGGGAGAGCGCCGGGCTCCGCCATCTGCCCGTCTTTTCCGAGGCGCGCTCGGTTCGCTCGAACTGGGGGTTGAGCGCCTTCTGCTCCGAATCCTTCTCCTGATCTTTCCGGGAATCGGGCCTCTCGGTATCGGCTCGAGCCGGTTGCCGTCTTTCTCCGGAGATTGCGAGCTCGGGCTTTACGTCTCCGATGAGGGCGTTCAGGCGGGGGATGAGCTTATTCATGGGGGTCTGGGTATTGCGCGTGACGAGCTCGCCGTCCCGGGGGAGAACCTTGAGGCTCAAGTTGGACTGGCCCTCCATGATGGTGACAGCGCCGTACACGAGAAAGTCCAGGTCCGAATTCTTCAGGAGCTTGCGCGCATCGGACCGGGAGATCTTGCCCTGCTTGTCCGGAAGGGAGACGTCCCGGGACTGCAGGGCTGTTTCGCTCTCAAGGCTCGAGGTGATGACACTGGGAATGCCCTGGCTCAAATACTGATATTCCTCCGGGCCGTGGACGGCAAAGGGCGCGACGGCAAAGGATTGGGCTGCCCCTGCCGTGCCTGCGGCTGCAAGACAGAAGACCAGGCTGAGGAAAACGATGCTGACGACGGTGCGCGGGTACATAGTCTCTCCGTTGACGGGTGTGTGTCTGTGAGCCAAGGAGGCTTCTCTCGGGAGACGCCTGCAGGGAATGGGCAGCTCCGAATTGATTGGGCTCTTCCGGGCCATCAGTCCAGAGTGGGGCTGTTATGCGTCGGTTCTCTACCGAATGCGCTTGCAACCCCCCAGCAAA
Source organism: uncultured Desulfohalobiaceae bacterium (assembly GCA_964395575.1). Taxonomy (GTDB): domain Bacteria; phylum Desulfobacterota; class Desulfovibrionia; order Desulfovibrionales; family Desulfothermaceae; genus JAIPDU01. The sequence continues at coordinate 1,883 of CAYNCR010000044.1, read as the reverse complement.
GGATGACCTGCTTGAAACCGGTGTGCGACGGGCCGGAGCCTTTCGGCGCACTGCCTCCTTGACCGGACGAAGGGTGCCAGTTTTATTCAGGGCTTTCTACCACAAAGTCCAGGCGAAGGCCAAGCCGGTTTGAGACCCGCGCCTGTGACTGGTTGCTGTGCACGTGGCTGGCTCAGTGTATGCTTCAAACAAAGTCTTCCGTTTGACGGGCAAGTGGTATTCAGTAAGAAGTTTCAAGTCGGGGTTACTTAAAATGATAAAAGCCGGGACCCCACAACCCTGAACGCTGCACGCTGCACGGGGAAAGGGCAACCCTGAACGGGGAACGTTGAACGGGGAACGGGAAAGAACGAGGACCATGAAGGGACGAGGTTTTCGACTGGCCTGCGGCAGGGAGGAGATTTCCCTGGTGGATCGGCTGCTCCGGGAAGAGGGGTATGGCTTGAGTGTTCCGCCCTTCCACGATCGGGCCCGGGTGGCAGACGACGGCCCCAGGGCGCTGGGCAGCTCCGTGGCCGCATTCTTTGGACTGGTCTACATCCAGGACCTTAGCTCCATGCTTCCGCCCCTGGTCCTGAACCCGCGGCCTGGAGAGACGGTTCTGGATCTTTGCGCCGCTCCGGGGGGCAAGAGCGGGATGCTGAGCCATATGGTCGGCGCAGAGGGAGCGGTTGTGGCCAACGAGCCCGCACCCAAGCGTATGTCCGTGCTGCGCGGCAATCTTCATCTCCAGGAGTGCTTCAATACGGCCACAACCTCCTATCCCGGGGAGCGCTATCCGGATGCGGGCCCCTTTTCCGCCATCCTGGTTGACGCGCCCTGCAGCGGATGGGGCACAGCGGACAAGAACCCCAAGGTGACCACGCTGTGGACGCCGGAGAAGACGAAGCCCCTGATCGAGCTGCAGCGCGGCCTCCTTGCTCGGGCCTTTGAGCTGCTGGCACCCGGGGGGAGGATCGTGTATTCCACCTGCACCACCCACGTGCGGGAGAATGAGGAACAGACGGAATGGGCCGCCCGCGAGCTGGGGGCAGAGGTGGAACCCCTGGACGAAATAGAGGGATTCGCGAATGAGGCGAACGCTTCCGGATGCCTGCGGGTCCACGGGGCGGAGCACGGGGGACAGTCCTTTTTCCTGGCCCGGCTGCGCAAGCCGGAAAAGTCGGGAAAGGAAACCGTTCGCGGGACCAAGGGGGAAAATGTCTCCGAGTCAACCCTGGAGGATACAGGGAAATGGTTCGCCGATCTGGGCCTCGAGCACCGGAGCCTGCCCTGTGGATGGATCGATCGCACGGAAAAGGGCGTGTTCTTCGCTCCCCTAAGGGTGGCGGAGGCGCTGCCGTCCGGCGTGAAGTGGAGGGGCAGATACATCGGCACGGAGCATAAAAAGGGCGTGCGGCTCACGGCCAGGCTTCGCTGTGTCCTGCCATCTGCGGAGCATACCGAGGGAATGAATGTGGGGGATGTGGAGACGCTGAGGCATCTGATCGCGGGACAGAGCTTTTCCGTCGGCACCAGGGGGCGCTATCTTCCCCTGTACTGGCGCGATCTGCCCCTGGCGCTCCTGACGATCAAGAACGGGCGCTGTCTCTTCGCGGAGAAGGTGTAGCAGGCCGGATGTCGGATATCAGAGGTCAGAGATCAGACGTCAGATCAGAGACCGGAGTCAGAGGTTGTTTATTCGATGAGTCAGTGTCTCGGAAGCCGGAGTTCGGAAGCTGGGGCATCAATGAGCGAGGCAGTTATCTGGTATCGGGGGTGTGTTATCCGTGAGAGGGTCTTCGCCGGACCCAGTTGAGGCAGGATGAAGCAAGAAGGCATCGAATAAGGGTTGACCATCCCCGATTCGTTTTTTTTTTTTCATGATCCGGCGACCACCGAGA
>CAYNCR010000043.1:0-14123 GCA_964395575.1 uncultured Desulfohalobiaceae bacterium | reverse complement strand
GGTACCGTCCGGCACTCAGCTTGCTGCCGCCAAGGGCACGGGTATGATCCAGGTCATACCTGCAAGCTGAGTGCCGGATAAGGGTGCAACGGTGGGGTAAGAGCCCACCAGCTGTCGTGGCGACACGGCAGGCTCGGTAAACCCCGTCCGGAGCAAGACCAAATAGGGGGGCGCTTGAGGCCGGCCCGGCCGAAGCCCCCGGGTAGGTCGCTTGAGGCAGGGAGCAATCCCTGTCCCAGACGAATGACGATCATCCCCCTCACCCATCTGATCTACGGATTCTAAGCTTCTCGATGGCACGGCGAAGAGGAATTCGAACATCGCCTCACTCGAGAAGCCAAGAATCCGTTGATCAGATGGGTGAGGGGGGTAACAGAACCCGGCTTACGTCCGACTCACGCCGCGGGAAGCACCCTTTTTCCGAGCCCTCGCCTCGCATCCTCAAAGGAAAGGCCCTGCTTTCGCAGGGCCTTTTTTGATCCTTTCCGCCGGGGAAGAATCCCCGTTCCATTCGGATCTCGATGCTATAAATGGTTCTCCTCCCCATACTCAGCCTCTGTCATCCGTCCTCTGTCTTCTGTTTCCAGGGCATTTCCTCCTTGATGGCTCGGATGCGCTGCCTGGCCATCCGATTCAGCTCCGGAACATAGGCCTGAAACACCTGCTGCAGGATGGGGCTGTAAAAGGTGTGCACACTGAACTGGGGCACGGGCCTGAATCCCCGCCTGTGCTTGTGGGCTCCGCCAATGCCCGGATCGAAAGTTTGTATCCCGTTGCGGATCGCCCACTCAATGGGTTGATAGAAGCAGGTATTGAAATGCAGATAGGGGATTTCCCGACGGGATCCCCAGTAGCGGCCGTAAAGCCTGGTCCCTTTGTGCACCAGCAGGGCCATTGCCACGGGCTCATCTTCCTCCTCCTGATAGGCACAGACCAGAAGAAGCCTGCCGGGACACCGCTCTGGCAGCTCCCTGAAGAAGGCGCGGTTCAGGTGCAGACAGGCCCAGGGCCCGTACTGCCTGTTGGTCCGCAGATAGAAGTCGTACATTTGGTCCATGGCCCCGTGCGGTATCTCCTCGCCCCTGTAAAGGGAAAAGGTAACACCCGCCCGGGTCATGGCCTTGCGCTCGCGGCGAATGGTCTTGCGCTGCCTTGAGGAGAAACGGGAGAGAAAATCCTCGAAATCCCTGTATCCCGGGTTCTCCCAGAGGAATCCCTGGTGCTGCCACAGGCCGTATCCCTGCCGCCGCAATTTCGCCGACCACTTCGCATCCACGAAATGGAAATGGGCCCCGGAAAAACCCGCTCGTTGACAAAGACGATCCACGGCGTGGCTCATGGCCCGTATAAGCTCGTCCTCGTCATAGCCCGGAGCTGTGAGGAACCGATATCCCGGCATGGGGGTAAAGGGGGTCATGCCCACCAGCTTGGGATAGTAGTCGATCCCCAGCTGCCTGGAAGCCTCCTGCCAGATGTGATCGAAAACGAACTCTCCGCTGCTGTCCGTGCGCACGTACATGGGGGCCGCGGCCGCCATTTTCTCCTTGTGCCAAAGGGTAAGGTGCAGCGGCATCCATTCCGTTGCACGGCTGACGCAGCCCGAACGTTCCAGCAGACTGAGCCAGTCCCATTCCAGAAAGGGGGACTCCGCGGGAAGAGCCAGAGCATCCCATGCGCTCCTGTCGATCTCTTCCATCCCCGTCTGCCAAGTCAGGGTGTACTCGCCGGAGTTCAGGATGCTTTCCATTCTGGACATAGTGCAGGCTCATGCGCGGCCGCGTTGCCGCGCGGCATTTTTGGGATCTTGTGACGGGACGGCAAAAGGACCGGCCTGGCTCCTCGTGTCGCGAGCTTTTCCCGGTGCGGTTCGGAAGGGGGGAAACGGACGCATCTATCGCATTGGGCCATTCAGGAAGGCTGCTGCTCCCGAAAGCTCTCCAGACAGGAGGCGATACAGGCCTCGCAGTCGGCACACTGGTCGCAATCTCCGCACATGCGGGTGAAACCCCCGAGCCAGTCGCTCCCCGTGCGGGGACAGTGGCGCACGAAATGCACAAAGGCGATGAGCCGGTCCAGGGCCTCGTCGTCTATGTGGTGCTCCAGGCGGCATGCGTTGGATTCCGCCAGATCCTCGGGCAGCTGCAGGAAGGTGTGCAGGAATTCGAACAGGGCCTTGTGCCGGTACACGATCCGCGTGGCCAGCCGAAACCCTTCCGGGGTCAGGGTGATCTTGCTGTAGGGATGGTAGTGGATCAGATCCTTCTGGGCCAAAGTCTGAAGCGCCCCGGTCACCGAACCGCGCTGAACCCCCAGGCGCTCGGCGATGTCCTTGGAGCGAGCGGACTTGTTTTCCCGCTCCAGGGCAAAAATGGCCTCCAGATAATCCTCCAGGCTGGAGGTGAGGGGCTCGGATTGATTTTTCCAGGCCATAGGCTCTCTGTGTGAGTGGTGTAAGTGCCCTTCAGGGAACAACGAAGCCATTCCCCGAAGCAGCCGGCAACCGGGCCCCTTTTCCTACCGGGAGCTCTCGGTTTGCCAACCATCCGGATCAACACCCCTCTGGGCGGCTATCCGGGGAAGGTCTGCCTCGGCGTCGGAAGGCCGCATATAGCTCGGCTCGATAGAGCTTCGGGAGAATGATCCCCGAGTGGCAGCACGAAGAAGGAGGTCCGGGCTCGGCTTATCCCAGATTCTATCCAAAAATCCGGTCCCGGGCAAATGCCGGGCCAGAAACTCCCTGTTCTCCCGCACTCCGGTGCCCACCAGATGCAGGGGGCCTTTCCGACTTTCCAGAATCTGCCGGACCTGATCCAGAAAGAGGGCGGCGGGATCGCTTAGGGGGCACACCCCTTTTTCCGCGTCCACGACAAAGCCCTGCATGTACACGGTGTTCATGCGCGCCCTGGTCAGGACCCAAAGCTCACCGGGTGCGATACGAGCTGGAATTTCGGCGAGCAGAGGGAGATAATCCAGGCCGCAGAGTGGCAGGTCCTGGCTCCGGGCCAGCCCCAGGGCGTAGGAAAGGGCGATACGGAGGCCGGTAAACGCGCCAGGACCGCGCACGCAGGCGATGCCGTCCAGATCGGCGACCGTAAGCTCCGCTTCCATGAGGCACTGCTGCACGGCACGGGGAATCAGAGTAATTCCCTTGCCGGGAGCCCGCATCTCTCGGGAGACGAGAAGCTCGCCCGCCCTTCCCAGCACCGCCTGCAGCCGCTCCTCCGCAGCATTCAGGATGAGGAGGGGCTCACCCGAAGAGCCTGAAGAGGTCATTGTAGATCACCAGGATCATGAGGGCGATGAGCAGGGACAGACCGATGCGCGTGGCGATCTCGCGCCACTTGGGGTCTACCGGCCGCCCCAGCACTGTTTCCATGCCGAAGAAGAAGAGGTGTCCCCCGTCCAGGACCGGTATGGGCAGAAGGTTCAGGATCCCCAGATTGACGCTGATCAGGGCGGTCAGGCCCAGAACGTCGACAAGACCCTGTTGTGCCTCCTTCCCCACGAGTTGAGCGATAAGGATGGGCCCGCCCAGGCTCTCCAGAGGTACAGCCCGTTGAATGATCTTGAGCAGTCCCAGAAAGGTGAGCTTGATCACCTGCCAGGTTTGCTGCGCACCGGCCCCGATCGCCTCAAGGGGCCCCAGATCGCGGTAGATCCTGTCTCCGGCAACCTCGATTCCGATCAGGGTTGTCTTGACCTCCTCGCCGAAGATGTTCTCCGTAGCCTTCACCTTGGGCGTCACCCGAAAGGTCCTGATGGTGTCCTCGCGCTCGACCCGAAGGACCAGGCGCTCCCCTTCCGAGCCGCGTATATGGTCCGAGAGCTGGTGCCAGTAATCAATGGGCTCGCCCTGGATGGAAACGATCCTGTCTCCGGCCTTGAGGCCCGCTTTATCCGCGGGCATGTCCTCCTGGACGGCCCCCACGGTGGGCGCGAGCATCTGCTGCCCCACAAAAAGGAAAATCCCGGCGTAGATCACCAGGGCCAGGACAAAGTTGAACACCGGACCGGCCCCGACCACAAGCATGCGCTGCCACGGAGGTCGGTGGGAAAAGCTCTTGCGCGCGTCCTCCTGACTGGGAAGCTCTTGATCCGGATTTTCGCCCATGAGTTGGACATATCCCCCCAGAGGGACCATACAGATCCGGTACTCGGTGCCCCCCCGGGTAAAGCCGGCCAACTTCTTACCGAAACCCAGGGCGAAGGTGTGCACTCCGATGCCCATGGATTTGGCCACAGCGAAATGGCCCAGCTCGTGAAAGAAGATGAGGGCCCCAAGCACGAGGATAATAGCTATGACACTGATCATTGTTGAATTGTCCGCCTTACTCGCTCGCGTACTTCTCGGTCCAGGGAGAGGATCTCCTCCACCCCGTTCAGGGGAATGGAACGATGCTCCCGCAGGGCCATTCTGTTCACCTCACAGATTCCAAAAAAGGAGAGGCGCTCCTGCAGAAAAAGCTCCACCGCCACCTCATTGGCGGCATTGAGCGCGACCTGATGACTTGGGCCCTCCTGCAGAGCCTCTCGGGCCAAATCGAGAGCAGGGAACAGCTCCGTATCCGGTCTGGAAAAGGTCAGGCTGCCGGTCCCAGCCAGATCCAAACCGGGGAGATCGGCTTCCAGCCGGTGGGGATAGCTCAGGCAGTAGGCGATGGGCACGCGCATGTCCGGAACCCCCAACTCGGCCAGGGTGGATCCGTCCCTGTATTCCACAAGGGAATGCACGATGCTCTCCGGATGAACCAGCACCTCGATGTCCTGCGCAGCAGCTCCGTAAAGGTGGTGCGCCTCGATGATCTCCAGGCCCTTGTTCATGAGCGTGGCGGAATCCACGCTGATCTTGGCCCCCATGGACCAGCTGGGGTGACGCAGGGCCTGATCCGGTGTCACATGGGCCAGAAAGGCCCTGTCCCTGTCCCGAAAGGGCCCCCCGGAAGCCGTGAGCTGCAGCTTGGCCACCTCTTTCTCATTGTTCCCGGCCAGGGCCTGGAACAGGGCGTTGTGCTCCGAATCCACCGGCAAGAGGGTCGCGCCGGTCTCGCGGCAGCAGCGCCGTATCAGATCACCGGCCAGGACCAGGGACTCCTTGTTCGCCAGAGCGACCACCTTGCCCCGCTCAAGAGCGGCAACCGTGGGCGCCAGCCCGGCGGCCCCCATCAGGGCGGAGACCACGATGTCCGCATCCTCCAGGGAGGCGAGGGCCTCGTATGCGGCCTGACCCGACTGGATATGCGGGTTGTATCCCGCGGGCAACATACGGCGCAGCTCGTCCACGGACTCCTCGCTGCGGAGAGCCAGATAGTCCGGACGCCACAGTGTGGCCTGCTCAGCCAGGAGCTCAATGTTGCCGCCTCCGGCAAGGGCCGTCACCCGGAAGGTTTCGGGATTTTCGCCGGCAACCCGGAGCACATTCCGGCCGATGGAACCGGTGCTTCCCAGGACCACCAGCCTGCGACCCTGCAAAGGGAGGTTGCTCGCCTTCCGCAATGAGGAAATGTAGGAGAGCATATGCGGGTTCACCGTTCTGCGTTCTGGGTTCTGTGTTCAACTGGGGAGCTCACCGCAAGGCCCCACAACTGCATCGATGCACCTCGCGGCATTTCCCGACGGGTTGTGCCCGGGTTTGCCCGCAAATGAGGGCTGTCCTGCCTCGAACTCTTCAAGCTCCTCAATTTTCATTGGCCCCAAGAGCATGACTTGAGCAATCAATTCCTCCTCAAACGAAAAAACCAACCACATGGACCTCAAAAACGCTGAACTGGGAACCCGGAACCTGCCTTAGAACAGGGTCCAAAAGGTCTGAAACAGGATGTACGCGGGAAGCACGAGGAGCACGCTGTCGAAGCGGTCCAGGAATCCCCCGTGACCCGGCAGAAGCCTCCCCGAATCCTTGACGCCCTGCATTCGCTTCAAAGCGGAGATAAAAAAGTCGCCTCCCTGTGCGGCCAGGTTCAGGACAATGCCCACGCCGATCCAGACGGGCCAGGTCGCGGCGCCGAATCCAAGGCCGAGAGCGAGGCTCACCGCAAGGCAACCGGCCAATCCTCCCACGGCGCCCATCCATGTTTTCTTGGGGCTCACCGCGGGAAGCAATTTGCGTTTTCCCCACAGGGATCCGGCATAATAGGCGAATATATCCGTGGTGAAGGCCGTAAGCAGAACAAGGAGGATCTCTTCGGCTTCAAGCCCGACCAGGAACTGCAGCGAGGCAGGGATATAAATGAGGCCAAGGCTCACGATCTGCGCGCTTTGCCACTCAACTGCCCTGCCTCTGGCGAACTGAGCGATGAAGAAGGCGTTGATCGCCCACAGACAGAAAAGCACCAAACCCAGGGCGGACACCCCTATAAAGCCGTGCAGCACGACCGGTACGGCCAGGATCATCCCCGCAGCTTTCAGGCCCAGATGTTCCCGGCTCGGCCAAAACAGGGAAAAGAATTCCCACAGCCCCATCCCGCTCATGGCGAGGACGCCCATAGCGAGCTCAAGGCGAGTGGCCCAGAAAATCATATAACCCAGCACGAGGACCAGGACCAGGCTGGTGAGAATGCGCTTATAGTGGGAGCTCATGGATGCGTCTTCGGATTGGGTGACTCATCGGGTTTCTCGCGGAAGGCAGCCGCGGCAACAGGGTCTTGCTGTCCCAATCGCCGGCTCGAGAGCTCGTTATACGATTATCCGTTTATGAGCTCGGGCCACTATCCCCAGTGACGCCCCCGAAGCGCCGGCAACGGTGGCGAAAGTCCTCCAGGGCCAGGTCCAGATCCGCAGCGCTGTAGTCCGGCCACAGAGTATCCGAAAAATAGAACTCGGAATAGGCGGATTGGAAGAGCAGAAAATTGCTCAAGCGCCGCTCTCCGCTGGTACGAATAATCAGATCGGGGTCGGGGATGTCCCCTGTTTTCAAATAGCTCGCAAAAAGCTGCTCATCGATCCGGTCCGAATAGAACTCCTCGGAAGCAATCCGCCGGCACGCATCCAGGATTTCCTCCCTGCCGGAGTAATTCAGGGCCAAGTTGAGGCTCATCCTCGTGCCCCCGGCAGTCTTGTCCCGGACACGCTGCAGCACCTGACGCACGCCCACGGGAAGTTCTTCCGGCTTCCCGACAAGGTTGAGGCGTATGGACTCGTCGATGAGCCGTTGCTGCTCGCCCCGAATGAAGCGGATCAACAAGTCGAAGAGAACGTCGACCTCTTCGCGGGGGCGCCTCCAGTTCTCCCTGGAAAAGGTATACAGGGTAAGGTGTTCGACCCCCACCTCGGCACAGCGGGTAACGATTTGCCTCGCGGCCTCCGTGCCCGCCTTGTGCCCTTCGCTGCGGGGCAGGTCGCGCTGCTTGGCCCAGCGCCCGTTGCCGTCCATGATAATGGCAACATGTCTGGGCAGTATGCGTCCCTCGCGGGATTCCTTCAAGGTGTCTTCCGGGCTCAAGGCCACTACAGCTCCATGATTTCCTTCTCTTTGTCCTCTCTGGCCTTCTCCGCCTTGGATACGAACTCGTCGGTGATCTTCTGGACTTCCTCCTGCCCGGAGTACATGTCGTCCTCGGAGATATCCTTGTTGTTCTTGCGCTTCTTGAGGGCGTCGTTGGCCTCTCTGCGGATATTGCGGATAGCCACCTTGGTGTCCTCGGTGTACTTCTTGGCTATCTTGGCCAGCTCCTTGCGACGCTCCTCGGTCAAGGGTGGAATGTTGATCCGGATCGTCTTGCCGTCGTTAATGGGATTGAGCCCCAACTCGGACTTCATGATGGCCTTCTCCACATTTCCGATGCTGCTCTTGTCCCAGGGCTGGATGAGTATGCTCCTGCTATCCGGTATGGAGATAGAGGCCAACTGATTCAGAGGGGTAGGCATTTGGTAGTAGTCCACTTGGACGTCCTCCACCAGAGTCGTAGAGGCCCTCCCGGTCCGCAGCTTGCTAAAATCCTTTTGCAGGGTCTCAATTGCCTTCTCCATTCGTTCCCGGCAATCCTGAAACACATCCTCCATGCCTAACCTCCTTGCACGACTGTGCCCACATCGGCGCCTTCAATAACACGCAACACATTGTGCCGCTGGAGCAGATTGAAGACCACCACGGGGAGATTGTTGTCCATGCACAGCGAAATCGCGGTGGAATCCATGACCTTGAGATTCTGCTGCAGCACATCCAGATAGGTCAACTTGCGCAAAAAAGTCGCCCCGGGATCCTTGGGGTCCTTGTCATAGACGCCGTCGACTCGGGTTGCCTTGAGCAGGGCGTCCGCACCCAGCTCCATCGCCCGCAGCGAGGCGGCGGTGTCCGTGGTGAAGTAGGGATTGCCGGTGCCCGCGGCGCAGATCACCACACGCTTCTTTTCCAGATGCCGGATGGCGCGGCGACGGATATAGGGCTCGGCCACTTCCTGCATCCGGAACGCCGTGGTCAGCCTGGTAACCAGTCCGTATCGCTCCAGGCTGTCCTGAAGGGCAAGACCGTTCATCACCGTGGCCAACATCCCCATATAGTCTGCGGAGGCACGATCCATTCCCTGGGCGGCAGTGGACACTCCCCGAAAAATATTCCCTCCGCCGATGACCAGGGCCATCTCCACGCCCTTTTCCACAGCTTCGGCCACATCGCGGCTGATTGCGGCAATGGCGTTCTGATCCACCCCGTAGTTGTCCTCGCCGGCAAGGGCTTCCCCGCTCAACTTGAGCAAAACCCGTCTATACGTCAATTGGCTCATAACAAGGCCATACCGTCTATTGGGTTTGTATTTGGCGTCTCTTCGTCCCCTCGGAGCACGTCACGGAGAACATCTCCCACTCTACTGCCTGTCGCAGCCCGGTTCAAGAAAAAAAGGCCCCCGCAGGGGCCTTTTTCGCGATCATTCCTGGCTCTCGCCTTGCTGGCTCTCGCCGACTTCCATGCGCTGAAAGCGATTGATGACGATCTTTTCCCCAAGCACTGCCACTAGCTCATTGAGCAGATCGGAGACGGTGAGGGAATCGTCCTTGATATAGGGCTGCTCCATGAGGCAGACTTCTTTGTAGTACTTCTTGATGCGTCCTTCCACAATCTGATCCACCACATGCTCAGGCTTGCCCTCGGACTCGGCCTGCTTGCGATAGACTTCCTTCTCCTGCTCGAGCGCATCCTGGGGCAATTCCTCGGGCCGCACGCAGACGGGATTGGCCGCAGCGATCTGCATGGCAATGTTCTTGACGAACTCCTGGAACTTCTCGTTCTTGGCCACGAAATCGGTCTCGCAGTTGACTTCCACAATCACGCCGATCTTGCCGTTGGTATGGACATAGGTGCCGATGATGCCCTCCGCGGCGGATTGGCCGGACCGCTTCTCGGCCTTGGAAATGCCCTTTTCCCGCAGCCAGTTCACGGCCTGCTTCTCGTCCCCGTCCGTCTCCTGCAAGGCCTTCTTGCAGTCCATCATGCCGGCACCGGTCTTTTCCCGAAGGTCCTTGACCATTTTCGCGGTTATCTCCATGCCTCTCTCTCCTATCACTCGGATTGGGTCTGGTTTTCAGCCTCTTCCCCGAACTCGCGGGAAATTCCTTCGCTCTGCTCCTCGGTGGCGGCCTCTTCGGGGACAGCCTGGGTTTGCTGAGCGGCCTGCTGGGAGCTCTCCTCCACGAATTCCTCCTGGTGCGCCGCCCCTTCCAGGCAAGCATCCGCAACCCGGGAGGTGAACAGCTTGATCGCCCGGATGGCGTCGTCGTTTCCGGGAATGACGTAATCGACCACATCGGGGTCGCAATTGGTGTCAGTCACCGCCACAATGGGGATGCCCAGCCTGTTGAACTCCCGTATTGCGATTTCTTCCCGCTTGGGATCGACAATGAATCCGGCCTGGGGGTAGTCCTCCATGCTCCTGATGCCGCCCAGGGTACGGCGCAGCTTGGTGAGCTCGCGCTCCATGTGCACCACTTCCTTCTTGGGAAAGCGGTGAATGCTGCCGTCCTCAAAGCGGGACTCCAGCTTCTTCATTCGCTCCACGCTGTGCTTGATCGTGCTGAAGTTGGTCAGGGTCCCCCCCATCCAGCGGGTGGTAATATAATACTGGTCCGACCGCTCGGCCTCTTCCTGGATAATGTCCTGGGACTGGCGCTTGGTGCCTACAAAGAGCACCTTGCCCTTGTTGGCCACCACATTGACCAGAAAGTTGTAGGCCCGCTCGAAGAGGGGCATGGTCTGCTGCAGGTCAATGATGTGGATGCCCTTGCGGGAGCCGAAAATGTAGGGCCGCATCTTGGGGTTCCAGCGCCTGGTCTGGTGACCGAAATGGACCCCGGTCTCCAGCATTTCCTTCATGGTGATGTTAGCCATCGTCTCCTCCTAGGTTCTGGGTTGTTGCCACCACTCCGGCCTTTGAAGCGATCCTTCACTCCGGGCGCGTGGTAACCGCGTCCGAAGACCCAGGGATCGGCCGAAGTGTGCGTTCTTCGAAAAAAACGACGTACGGAGGCGCGACAGGGAGCTCGGTCCCTTGGCCCCAGGGAAATGACAGGGCACGGCCCTGTCTTCCGGGCGTCCGCCGGACGGGGCGGACTGACTTGATCCTGAAGCCCGATTCCGCATCCCGGGTGCGGATCAGTCATTTGAATAGTGGCGGGTACTCCATCACTGCGGGAAAGCATCCGCCAAAAGAAAACAAATAATAGAGAAAAAAAGCTCTGACAAGGAGAAATCGATCACTCCTCTGCCCGGACAGTGTTCTCCAATGCGCCGATTCCCTCGATCTCCACACTGATGGTGTCTCCGGCATCAAGGGAGCCCACGCCCGGCGGCGTGCCTGTCAGGATAACATCCCCGGGCACGAGAGTCATGATCGTGGAGACGAAACTGATCAGCCGCGCGGGAGAAAACACCATGTCCGACGTGCTGCCCTCCTGGCGGAGCTCCCCGTTCTGCAGGGTTTTAATCCCCACGCCACGGTCAGGGTACAGCTCCGTTTGAATGCAGGGCCCCAGGGGACAGAAGGTGTCGAATCCCTTGGCCCGGGTGTATTGGACATCCCTTTCCTGAAGGTCCCTGGCTGTGACATCGTTGGCGCAACAGTAGCCGAAAAGATGCCCCGTAGCTTCCTCTTCCGGAACATTGTGGCAGAAGCGCCCCATGACCATGGCCAGCTCCCCCTCAAAGTGGACGTTATCGGACTGGGCCGGGAGCCTGACGGTTTCCCCCGGTCCGACAACCGAAGAAGGGGGCTTGAGGAAAAGCAGGGGCTCCCGGGGAATGCTCCGGCCAAGCTCCTGGGCGTGGGCGTGGTAGTTCAACCCCACGCAGACCACCTTCGACGGCTGCACCGGCCTTCGGAGCTCGACCTCCTCCGGGGAGATGCTCTCCGGAGCCTGCACCTCGCGGTCCAGAGGGCGTACATGATCCGAGCGGAGCTCGGCGTAGAAGGTCTGTTCCTTGTACTGAACGCGGACAACGCGCATAAGGCCTCCAGAGGTCAGAAGACAGAGGTCAGACAAGGCCGGAGATCGGATGTCTGACGCGGGATATCCGAACATCCGTTCCAAACGGGAAGGGGCCTCGAATCACACATTGATCACCAGGGGCACGATGACCGGGTCCCGGTCCAGGGTGCGCTGGAAATAACGCCGAAGGGCGGCCTTGCTCCGCTGCCTGAGTTTTTTTCCGGTGCTCGCCACCTGGGAATAGACGTCCAAGACGATGGACTCCGCTTCCTCCAGGATATGGGGATACTCCTCCTCAAAGATGAACCCCTTGGACTGGATCTTGGGGCCCATGACGATCTCTCCGCTCTCGTTGTCCAGCACCAGGAGCAGGATGACCATCCCCTCCCCGGCCAGGAGGCGGCGCTCCTTGAGGATGGAGCGGCCCACATCGCCGACACCCTTGCCGTCGACCATGACCGAGCTCGCGGAGAAGGCCTCCTCGAAGCGGACACCCCGCTCGAAAAGGGTAAGGGGCTGGCCGTTCTCCAGGACCAGGGCCCGTTCCTCTTCGACCCCGCACCCCCTGGCCAGCCTGGAATGCTTGAGCAGATGCCGGTACTCGCCGTGAATGGGAAGGAAGAAGGCGGGCCTCACCGTATGGAGCATGGACTCGAGCTCCTCCCTGTGAGCGTGGCCCGAGGCATGCACCGCCTGCACCTTTTCGTACATCACTTCGGCGCCGAGGCGATAAAGGCTGTTGATCACCTTGTTGATCGCCTTGGTGTTGCCGGGAATAAAGCGGGAGGACATGACCACCGTGTCCCCGCCGTGAATGCGCAGCTGCCTGTGGGACCCCTCGGCCAGCCTGGTCAGGGCGGACATAGGCTCCCCCTGCGAGCCGGTGACCAGGAGCACGATCTCCTCGTCCGGAACATCCCTGAGATCCTGGAGGTCGCAGAACACGTCGTCGGTGACGTCAAGATGCCCCAGTTTCCAGGCCACATCGATGGTGTTCACCAGGCTTCGGCCGCTCACCGCGATCTTGCGCCCGAACTGTCTGGCCAGGTCCGCGATCTCCTGAATCCGCTGCACGTGACTGGAAAACAGGGTCATCACGATGCGGCCCTCGGACTGGGAAAAGATGTCCCGCAGGGTCTCCTTGACCTCCATTTCGGTCATGGCCCTGCCCTCGCGCTCCACGTTGGTGGAGTCGGAGAGCATGAGCTTCACCCCGGGCTCGGAAAAGGCGCCGATCCCTTCCATGTCGGTATAATGCCCGCCGAGAGGATTCTTGTCGATCTTGAAGTCCCCTGTGTGCAGCACACGGCCCACCGGCGTCTCAATGCCCAGGGCGTAGCCCTGGATGATGGAGTGGCAAACAGGGAAGAAGTTGACGTTGAAATCCCCGATTTGCGCGGCCTCCCTGGGCTGCACGGAGTGAAAGGCGATCTCGTCGGCATTGACCAGATCGCCGTCCCGCAGCTTGTTCTGCACCAGGGTCAGGGTGAACTCCGAGCCGTAGATCGGCGCGTTCAGATCCCGCAGCAGCCAAGGCAGGGCTCCGATATGATCCTCGTGGGCATGGGTCAGAACGATGCCGGCAATCTTGTCCTTCTTTTCCAGCAAAAAATCAAGGCGGGGAATGAGGACGTCGATGCCGTAATGGAAATCCTCCGGAAACATGAGGCCGCAATCGATAAGGACGGCACTGTCCCGGCTCTCCAAAAGCATACAGTTCTGTCCGATTTCACCCAGTCCGCCCACTGGATAGAGCGTTACCCAGTTGTCTCCTCCTGCCATGACGTGAACTCCAGAAACTCGTTTTGCATCATGCGCCATATCTCCTGTTTCAGGCTTTCCCTGTCCTTGAGCGTATAGCGCTCAGCTATGTTGATAGGGGGGAGGGCCCGGATCCGGACCGTCCCCGGTCGCATCAGTTTGGCCCCTTTGGGCAGGATCCTGTTCGATCCGTCCAGAATCAGCGGCACTGCGGGAACACCGCTTTTGAGCAGGACAATGAAGGCCCCGCTCTGAAAGGGCAAAAGGCCGTTCGCATCTATATTGCGGGTACCTTCGGGAAAGATCAAGGCGGATTCACCCCGCTGCATCGCATCGACAACCCGCTGCAGATCCTTCATGCCCTGTCGCCGGTTTTCCCTGTTTACCGAAAAATGCCCTGTATTGCCCATCCCCGGTCCGAAGACGGGAATCCGGAACAGGGACTCCTTGGCCAGGAAACGGGGGCAGTGCTGTGGAAACAGGGACAGGATGACGGGAATGTCCAGATGGCTCTGATGATTGGCCAGAAAGACATAGTTTTGGTTCGGATCGAGCTTTTCTATATCGCTCTCCACGCAAACCCCCGCCGCGCGCACTGCCGTTCTGGCCCAGAAACCCTCCAGCCTGCGCCGAAAGGACATGGTGCGCGACCACGGGCTCAACAGGATCACGCTGAGGGATATGACCACCGTGACCACACCGAAGACCACAAAAAAGTAGACGCTTCGCACCACGGCCCTGGCTTGCGCCAGGCCTTTCGGTTTCGCCTCGCTTTCCGCCATATCCTCCTCTATTCCGAACACGCGACTTCACTACCGGGAGGATACTCCCGTATCTCAGGCCTTAAGCCATCATTCCCGGGCTAACCCGGGCACAACCAAGCATGAAAATGCCGCGAGGCATTAGTGGGTGGAACGCTGAAGCGCAGGGTTCATCACGGGTTTCACATG
>CAYNCR010000042.1:7655-14185 GCA_964395575.1 uncultured Desulfohalobiaceae bacterium | reverse complement strand
CCTGGGGCTACGGGGCCATGACCAACTCCTACAACGATATGCACAACAGCAAGGCCATGCTGTTCATCGGCAGCAACGCCGCCGAGGCCCATCCCGTGGCCATGCAGCACATCATGCGGGCCAAGGAGAACGGCTCCAAAATGATCGTGGTGGATCCGCGCTTTACCCGCACCGCGGCCCACGCGGACCATTACGTGCGCCTGCGGCCGGGCACGGACGTGGCCTTCACCTGGGGGCTTCTGTGGCACGTGCTGGACAACGGCTGGGAGGACAGCGAGTACATCCGGCAGCGCGTCTGGGGCATGGACCGGATCCGGGAGGAGGTGCGCAACTGGTCCCCGGACGTGGTGCAGGACGTGACCGGCGTGGACCGGGATACCATGTACACGGTGGCCAAAATCATGGCCGAGAACAAGCCCGGGACCCTGGTCTGGTGCATGGGCGGGACCCAGCACCACATCGGGAACAACATCACCCGGGCCTTCTGCGTGCTTCAGCTGGCCCTGGGCAACATCGGCGTTTCCGGCGGCGGGGCCAACATCTTCCGCGGCCACGACAACGTCCAGGGCGCGACGGACGTGGGCCCCAACAGCCATACCCTGCCCGGATACTACGGCCTCTCCGAGGGGGCCTGGCGCCACTGGTGCCGGGTCTGGGACGTGGACTTTGAGTGGCTCAAGTCCCGCTTCGATCTCAGCAGCACCTTTCCGGTCCAGGACGGCAGCAGCGCCTTTCCCATGAATATCCCTGGCATCCCCGTTTCGCGCTGGATCGACGGGGTGCTCGAGGATCCGGAGAACCTCTCCCAGAAGGACAATGTCCGGGCCGTCTTCTTCCAGGGCCATGCCTGCAACAGCCAGACCAGGGGCCCGGAGATGAAAAAGGCCCTGGAGAAGCTGGACCTGCTGGTCATTTCCGATCCCTTCCCCACGCACATGGCGGTCATGAGCGACCGCCGGAACGACACCTATCTGCTGCCCACCTGCACCCAGGTGGAGACCTCCGGCTCGGTGACCGCCTCCAATCGCTCCCTGCAGTGGCGGGAGCAGGTGATCGAGCCCATGTTCGAGGCCCTGCCGGACCACGTGATCCTGTACAAATTCGCCAAGAAGTTCGGCTTTGCCGGACAGATGTTCAAGAATATCCGGATTGAGGGGGAAGAGCCCCTGATCGAGGACGTGCTGCGCGAGATCAATCGCGGGACCTGGACCATCGGCTATACCGGGCAAAGCCCGGAGCGGCTCAAGCTGCACGCCGAGCGCAGGGCGGACTTCGACAGCACGAGCCTCCGTGCCCAGGGCGGTCCCTGCGACGGGGAATACTACGGCCTGCCCTGGCCCTGCTGGGGCCCGCCGGAAATGGAGCACCCCGGCACCCCCAACCTGTACGACCCCAGCAAGCACGTGGCCGAGGGCGGCCTCACCTTCCGGGCCCGCTTCGGCACACAGTACCAGGGGGAGAACCTCCTGGCCGAGGGAAGCTTCAGCAAGGGCTCGGAGATACGCGACGGCTATCCGGAGTTCACCTACGGCATGCTCCGGCGCCTGGGCTGGGACGGAGACCTCAGGGACTCGGAGATGGAGGCCATCCGCAAGGTCGCTGGTCTCTCCAAGCAGGAGGCCCGGCAGGAGGAGGGCCGGAAGAAGATGGAGTCGGTCAACTGGAAGACCGATCTCTCCGGCGGGATCCAGCGGGTGGCCATCGAGCACGGCTGCGCCCCGTTCGGCAACGCCAAGGCGCGCTGCGTGGTCTGGACCTTCCCCGATCCCGTGCCCCTGCACCGGGAGCCCCTGTATACGCCGCGCCCGGACCTGGTAGAAAAATACCCCACCTATGAGGACAAAAAGGTCATCTGGCGGGTGCCCACCAAGTACCGCTCCATCCAGGCCACGGATCATTCGGACAAGTATCCCCTGGCCTTCATCAGCGGACGTCTGGTGGAGCACGAAGGAGGCGGCGCGGATACCCGCTCCTGCTCCTGGCTGGCCAAGCTGCAGCGGGAGATGTTCGCGGAGATCCACCCCGCGGACGCCACGGATGCCGGTATCCGGGACGGACGCTATATCTGGCTGGAAGGCCCGGAAGGCGGCCGGATCAAGGTCCGGGCCATGGTCACCGAGCGCGTGGGACGGGGTGTGGTCTGGACGCCCTTCCACTTCGGCGGCTGGTACCAGGGCCGGGATCTCAAGGACAAGTATCCGGACGGAGCGGGGCCCTATGTGCGCGGTGAGGCCTGCAATACCGCCACCACCTATGGCTACGACCCCGTGACCCAGATGCAGGAGACCAAGGCGACGCTTTGCCGGGTTTTCCCGGCTTAAGGACAGGGCGCTGTCGATTGCAATCCGACAACGCCCTGTTGACAGGGATTGGGATCTGCTCAAGGAGAATCCGATATGGCACGCATGAAATTCCTCTGTGACGTGGAGCGCTGCATCGAATGCAACGCCTGCGTCACGGCCTGCAATAACGAGCACGAAGTCCCCTGGGACATCAATCGCAGGCGGGTGGTGACCCTGGGGGACGGCAAGAAGGGCGAAAAGTCGGTTTCCGTGGCCTGCATGCACTGCACGGATGCGCCATGTGCCGCGGTATGCCCGGTGGACTGCTTCTACACCACGGGCGACGGCATCGTCCTCCATGACAAGGACCTGTGCATCGGCTGCGGGTACTGCTTCTACGCCTGTCCCTTCGGAGCGCCGCAGTTCCCGGAGCAGAAGGCCTTCAACGTCCGGGGCAAGATGGACAAGTGCACCTTCTGCGCCGGGGGTCCGGAAGAGGACAACTCCCAGGAGGAATACCGCAAATACGGCCGCAACCGCATCGCCGAGGGCAAGCTCCCCCTATGCGCGGAGATGTGCTCCACCAAGGCCCTGCTCGCCGGAGACGGGGAAATGGTGTCCAAGATCTACCGCAAGCGGGTCATGGCCCGCGGCGGAAGCATGCGCTTCTGGCGCTGGGGAGCGGCCTACCCCGGTGAGCGGGACAGCGAAAAGGGAGAGGGATCCCCATGAGGAGGACAGGACTGATCGGTGGGTTAACGGCTCTTGGGGCCGTACTGCTGCTGGTTTCGGGCTGCTACCGGCCGCCGTGGGACGTTACCTGGCACGAGCCGCATGTGTACAAGGGCAAACAGGACCCGCTCCTGGCCAAGATGCAGGGCGGGGAGCCGAGCGGCTCGGGGAACGGTTTCAGGCGGTGCAGACGGACCGCTAGCAGGGACAAAGCTCCGAAGGAGGGGCTGGTTATGATCAAGCGCACGATTACTTCCCTCGTGCTGTTGGCGGCGGTCCTTGTTCTCGCGACCGGCTGCCAGCAGATCCGGGAGCCCTGGGTGCGCGAGGGAAATCAACTCGAGCAGGAGCGCGCCCGGTCCGATGCCGCGCGGCAGGAGCTTCGGCATCGCCTACTGTGGGTGCAGACGGACCGTTAGCCGGCGTGCCTGCTGCATGGAAATGAAGACATCCATATCGGAAGTGAGGGCATTATGTTGTGCAGTCCAAGCATCCGACGATCTCCGGCCGCAATATGGCCGCTTCTGATCGGGGCGGTCGCGCTGGCCTCGGTGCTTCTGGCCTTTGCGGCGAAGGGTCCCGGCCCCAATCCCCGGGCCGACTACTGGAGCGAGGTGCGCGAGGGGGTTGCGGGATACACCTCAGTGGAGTCCAGGGGGCACGACGTGCTCATCCACAACGGGGGGCAGAACTGGAGAGCGACCCGCAACGGCCTGATCGCGGGGATCGGGCCGTGGGTGATGGCTGTCGTGCTCGCAGCCCTGATCGGCTTTTACCTCATCGTGGGCAAGGACCGTTTGGAGGAGCCCCGCTCCGGAGTCATGCTGGAGCGCTTTACCAGGTGGGAGCGCATCCTGCACTGGTCCACGGCGACCCTGTTCGTGATTCTGGCCCTGACCGGGCTGTCCACTCTCTTCGGTCGCGCCGTGCTCATCCCGGTCTTCGGGCAGGAGGGCTTCGCGGGATACATGCAGTGGGGTCTGTGGGTGCACAACGTCCTCGGCCCCCTCTTCCTGGTGGGGGTGCTTGCGGAGATCGTCCTCTGGGCCAGAAATAACATCCCTAAGCGCATCGATCTGCACTGGTTCCTCAAAATGGGGGGCATGGTCGGCAAGGGGCCTCGCCCGCACGCGGAAAAGGAGAACGCCGGGGCCAAGGCCTGGTTCTGGTTCATGGCCCTGGCCGGGATCGCAATGGGCGTCACCGGGGTGATTCTGGACTTTCCCATCTGGGGGCAGGCCAGGGGCACCATGCAGCTTTCCCACCTGATTCACGCCATCGTGGCGATCCTTTTTGTCGCCGCCTCGCTGGGGCACATCTACATGGGCACCATCGGGGCCGA
The DNA here is from genome assembly GCA_964395575.1 of uncultured Desulfohalobiaceae bacterium. Classification (GTDB taxonomy): domain Bacteria; phylum Desulfobacterota; class Desulfovibrionia; order Desulfovibrionales; family Desulfothermaceae; genus JAIPDU01. The sequence goes on along the minus strand of CAYNCR010000042.1, from coordinate 9,829 downwards.
GGGCACTTTCGAGGGCATGTGGCGCGGCCGCGTGGACGCGGTCTGGGCCAAGCAGCACCAGGATTTGTGGTATGAGGAGAAGATGAGGCAAGAAAGCCCAGCAACGGGTGAACAGGTCCGGACGTGAGTGTACGCCTGTTCTTTGGAAACGGGGTTTGAGCGCACGCGATCCGTTTCCTCGAGAGCGTTCGATCAGGGCCTGGACGGCTCCAAAGCGACGCAAGCCAAGCGACTGCTTGAAACGGGCCGGGGCGGACAGCAGGATCCGCTCCGGCTTTTATCGTCGGCCTCTCCGGGGGCTGCGGTTTATCAGAGGACATATTTAGCCTGGAAGGTGAATAGTCACGTCTTTGCATCCCTGCCGCTCATGTGCGAAAGAATTCCGTGGAACGGATGGATATGCTGAGGCAGGTTATTCGGGACAAGGATCAAGAAGGAGACCGGACGTGGACCTGGACCTCTCCCCGACCCAGAAAAAGGCCCTCGCCGCGGCCCTGACCACGGCGAGCGTGCTCTTTATCACTGCGGTAATCGCTGTCCTTTTCCTCGGAGTCCTCCTGCTCCTTCAAGCGTTTTCCCACATCTTCTTTCCCCTCGCAGTCGGCGCCGTTCTGGCCCTGCTGCTCAAGCCGTATCATTCCTGGTGCCAAAGAATTGTAGGCGGCAGGGGCACTCTCGCCGTGGGGATGGTCTTCATCTCCATCGTGGTGCCCCTGTGCCTGGCCGCGGCAGTAGTGGGGATTCCGCTCCTGCAGGAAATCCGCGGGTTCGTGGACCACGTCCCGCAGTGGGTCCTCGCGGTCAAGCAGTACCTGCAGCAGAATGTCCCCCAGCTCATCGATTTCTGGGAGAGGCACGGGCTCACCGAGAGGCTCAAGGGGTTTATCTCCACGCATTCGGGGATGTTCACCCAGGGAGTGCAACAGGTGGGTCTCGGGGCGTTCTCCGTTGGCTCGCGCCTGTTCCAGGCGACGGTCTCCCTGTTCAGCTGGGTCCTGGTGCCCGTGTACGTCTTCTTTTTGCTCCTCTTGCCCAGGGTGCGAACGGAGACCATCGAGGAGCGTCTGCTGCCCTTCCTCAAGCCCGAGACCTGCAGGGACGTGCTCTATTTGGCCCGGGAATTCGCCGCAATCATAGTGGCCTTCTTCCGGGGACAGCTGCTTATCGCCCTGCTGCAGGGAGTGCTCTTCGCTCTGGGCTTCTCCCTGGCCGGGCTGCAGTACGGGATTGTCCTCGGCCTTCTGGCGGGCTTTCTGAATATTATTCCCTACTTGGGCAGCCTTGTCGGCGCGGGCATTACCCTGCCTTTGGCCTTCTTTCAGGCGGGAGGCGGTCTGTGGACCCTGTTCTGGGTGGGGGTTGTTTTCGTCGTGGTGCAGGCGGTGGAGGGCAATTTCCTCACTCCCCGGATCATGGGCGATAAAACGGGGCTGCACCCGCTGCTCATCATGGTGGCCGTGCTCTTCTGGGGAAGCGTCTTTGGCGGGATCCTGGGCATGATCCTGGCCATCCCCCTGACCGCCTTCCTCGCCGTGGTCTGGCGGCTGATGCGGGAAAAATACATTCGCGCGGTGCTGTGAGATCCTAGAAGCGATACCCGATGCCCAACTGGAAAAGGCCTGCGTCGGGATTGATCTCGTAATCCGCGGCCCCGTCGGTCAGGGTCTCTTCATAATAGAGCGTGTAGCTGTATTCGCTCCGGATGAAGACGTTCTGATTCGTTTGGTACTCCAGGCCCAGGCCCAGGCGCACGCCGTTGAACCGCTGGTCCTCGGACCATCCCGTGTTGTCGGAAACATCGATGTTGACGTGTTGCCATCCGCCGCGGAAATAGGTCAGGACGTTCCTCGCGATGAGCCCACCGATTCGTCCGCTCACTCCATACGTCTCCTCAACGTCGGCTTCAAAATCGTTCGCGCCGAGATTCTCGGAGAAGTCCGCGTTGTGGAAGGCGACATTGCCCTCCACAGAGAAATAGATCCGCTCGTACATGGTTCCGCTGCCCACAAAGACGCCATTGCTGAGGCCAGTGGCGGCCAATCCCTCGGTGGAATTGCCGGCATAACTCAGTTCCGCATCGAATAGGGCCAGGCCGGCGAAAGCGCCAGCATAAAAACCGTGGAAGGCATTGGGCCCATTTTGGGCGGAGGAGTCGCTTGCGGCCGGGGCATGTA
>CAYNCR010000042.1:1419-7645 GCA_964395575.1 uncultured Desulfohalobiaceae bacterium | reverse complement strand
ATGTACCGGAGCCAGGAGAAGACAGACTGCAGCCAGGACAGGGATCAGAACGTGCAGGCGCAAGAGGATCATAAGGCTCCCTCCTTCGCGGAGTTGGTTGGCAGGAGTGTGCAGGCCGCGTTTTGCGGCGCGAAGATGGGTTAACGTGTTGGATAGTTCGGACAAAAAAACAGGGACAGGGATCGCCCTGCACTCTCAACAGCATGGGTGCAGAGCGAGCTTCTTATGCCTCCAGGTGGTCATCCACCGTGACCGCAGGCGGAAAACGGAATTGAAACAGGATCTTTGTAGCCAGGAAACTGTTGCGATGTCAAATGCGCTCAAGGCCTGAGTTCCTGTTCGGGCCTTGCTGAGGCCGCGGCTATGAGGCTTTGTTCGAGGAGGATTCCTCCTTGTCCCGACTGAGCTTCTGATGGGGCAAGACCCCGTAGTAGGCGGTCCTGGCCCTGCCGAAGGGACAGCCCCGTTCGCCGAGGAGTTTCAGCTCCAGGTTCTGGACTTGGGTCCAAAAGGGGTTTCCGGCTCTGGCTCCCCGACAGACGGGGCAGTATTTTTCGCAGAAAACGGGCTCGCCCTGGGCCATATTTGCCACTCCTTGCTTCTCGCTATTCCTCGATCTTGATCGCCTCGGGGGCGCACTCGCGAGCTGCCTGGCGCACCCTCTCCTGCAGGTGCTCCGGGACTTCGTCCACGAGCACGCGGGATATGAGCTGATCCTCGTCGTACTGGAAAACTTCGGGACAGACCTTGTTGCAGTTCTTGTCCCCCATGCAGAGCTCGTAATCGATCCATACCTTCATGGTCGGCCTCCCTGGAAAATGTGGCTTCCTTGGTGATTCTCCGCCCCAACCGGGAAATGCTGCGGTTTGTGTGTCGCAGGGCACTCAACTCTTGCCGGAATCGTCCTCCTCCCTGGAGCTTATGTTGGAGGAGTATCTTTCGGTGGTGGCCCGGTCCACACAATTTGTGAGCTCATCGTCGGTGGCCTCTTCCGAGGGTTTCAGGGCATCGAGGGGACAAAGGAACTCCTCGCCCGCTCCATCCCTGACCCGGACATAGGTTTGCTCCTCCTTCTTCCGGCTCATGGGTTTCCTCCTTATGCTGTGTTGCGCGGCAAGGGCCCGCGCGGAATGGATACCATTTTCATTGTATCTCAATAATTGCCGCGGGGTAAAGCGGGTTGTTTCAAGCATCGGGGCAACCTCCGTTTGGAGCTCGGACCCGTCGGCAGCGCGGATCAGGCATGTTTCGGGTGATACCAAGGGTATGAAGGGAGCGGAAAAATTAGCCCCTCGATTGTCGGCCTTGGAGTACTTTGGTAGCATTGATGGCAAAAAGTTTTGTCCTGTACGGGTTTGCTCGGGACTCAGCTTCCTTTCTGCCTGTGTTCAACCCCCAATCACGGGTTTCGACATGGAAGAACACAACGCGCCGGAACGGGAAGAGGGCTGGTTCCACCTGGACATCCACCCCCAGGTCTTTTTTATCTCCGCGGGGCTGATCCTCTTCTTTGTCATCATCACCCTCTTCTTTCAGCAGTACATCGGGAACATCTTTCAGGTCCTGCAGGGAGCCATCGCCAGCTACACCGGGTGGTTTTTCATCTGGACCATGAACATCATCCTGGTGTTCATCCTCATTTTGCTCGCCAGCCGCTTCGGCGACGTGCGCATCGGGGGTATGGACGCGCGCCCCGAGTTCTCCTTGCTCGGCTGGTTCTCCATGCTCTTCAGCGCGGGCATGGGCATCGGGCTTTTGTTCTACGGTGTGGCGGAGCCCATGTTCCACTTCGCCTCCTCGCCGCTGGCGGAGCCCGGGACCGATGAGGCCGCGCGCAAGGCCATGGACATCTCCTTTCTGCACTGGGGGCTGCACCCCTGGGCCATCTACACCCTGGTGGCCCTGTCCCTGTCCTTCTTCTCCTTCAACAAGGGGCTCCCCCTGTCCATCCGCACGGCCTTCTATCCCCTGATGGGAGATCGCATCTACGGCTGGTCCGGGAATGTCATCGATATCCTGGCCACCGTGGCCACGCTTTTCGGGGTGTCCACCTCCCTGGGGCTCGGCGTGCAGCAGGTCAACGCCGGTCTGGACCATGTGCTGAGCATCGGGCAGTCTACGACCATCCAGGTGCTTTTGATTACAGGGATTACCGCGATCGCCACCTGGTCCGTGATCAAGGGGCTGGACAAGGGCATCCGACGCCTGAGCGAGGTCAATATCGTGCTCTCCGCCGGTCTGGCCTTTTTCGTCTTCATTCTGGGCCCCACCCTCTTCGTGCTCAACGCCTTCGGGGAGAACGTGGGCTATTACATCCAGCACCTGCCCCAGCTGAGCACCTGGAACGAGACCTACGAGAACACCACCTGGCAGAACGGCTGGACCATTTTCTACTGGTCCTGGTGGATCGCCTGGTCCCCATTCGTGGGCATGTTTATCGCCCGCGTCTCCTTCGGCCGCACCATCAGGCAGTTCATCCTGGGAGTCCTTCTGGTCCCGGCCATGGTTACCTTCATCTGGCTGACCATCTTCGGCAACACGGCCATCTTCATCGAGATGTTCGGCGGCGGGGGCATCGCCAAGGCGGTGCAGGAGAACATCCCGGTCTCGCTCTTCGTGCTCCTGGAGAACTTTCCCCTGACCAGCGTGACCTCCGGGCTGACCACTCTGGTGGTGATCACCTTCTTCGTGACCTCCTCGGATTCCGGGTCCATGGTCATCGACATTATCACCTCCGGGGGGAACCCCAATCCGCCGGTACTGTCCCGGCTCTTCTGGGCCATCATGGAGGGCTTTGTGGCGGCCATGCTCCTCGTGGGGGGCGGTTTGGTGGCCCTGCAGACCGCGACCATTACCACCGGCCTGCCCTTCGCCATCGTGCTGCTGGGGATGTGCTTCACGCTCTATAAGGGGCTCACCGCGTATGTGGGGCCCCAGGAGTTTTCCGTGTCTTCTGCCAAGGAGGAGCAGGAATTCCGGGTCAGGTCCCGGCCTCCGCAGATGCGGACCTTCGGGCGCCGCAAGCTGTGGTGATTGGCCCCTGGGCTATGGGACGCGCTCGGGCACCGCGAAAGGGCGTGTTTGGGCATGCATGGACAGCATAAGGACATAAGTAAAGAGGTGAGCTATGACCTCGCTGCGTCGCATTCCCTGGATTCTGTGTCTCCTTTGCCTCCTGCTTGCGGTTTCCGGCGCTGGCCGGGCAGCAGAGGGCGGAGACGAAACGGTCACCCTGGCCTATGTAGAGTGGAGTACGGAGATCGCCAGTAACTACCTGGTCAAGGCGGTGCTGCAGGAGGAAATGGGGGTCCACTGTCGCCTCAAGGCCATGGCGGCGGACGAGATGTGGAAGGCCGTGGCCACGGGAGAGGCGGACGCCATGGTTTCCGCATGGCTGCCCACCACCCACTCTCATTACTATGAGCGCTACAGGGATCGGGTGGAGAATCTGGGCCCCAACCTGAACGGGACCAGGATCGGCCTGGTGGTGCCGAACATCACCGAGGGCCGGTTCACCGCTGGCACGGGCATCCGGAACAGGCCCTATATCAAGGCGGATTCCATCCCCGAGCTGAACCAGTACGCGGACAAGTTCGAGCACCGTATCGTGGGCATCGATCCCGAAGCCGGGATCATGAAGAAGACCAGGCAGGACGAGCGGGTATACGGTCTGGATGAGTATCGCCTGGTTGAGGGCAGCGAGGTGTCCATGGTCGCGGAGCTCTCCCACGCCATCCGGCACCAGAGGTGGATCGTGGTCACGGGGTGGCTGCCTCACTGGATATTCGCCAGATGGGACCTGAAGTTCCTCGAGGATCCCAGGAGCATCTACGGAGAAGGCGGGCATATCGCCACCGTGGTGCGCGAGGGCCTCAAGGAGGATATGCCGCGGGTGTATACCTTTCTGGACCGCTTCCATTGGAGCCCGTCCCAGATGGGGCAGCTCATGCTCTGGATCCAGGAGGACCAGGGACGGAAATATCCCTTTGAGAAGGCCCTGCGCTGGATGCGTCACAATCCGGGCAAGGTGCGGTCCTGGACCGGGCAGGGAGGGGATTGACTGCTCAGGAAATGCTTTCGGGCCAGCCCCGGGAGCGGAAGGGGATATACAGCCAAAGGGGTGCCTCTATGCCGGAACACGTCTATCAGCGTTTTCGGGGCGGATGCATGATGCTCTTCAGCCGGGACGGGGAGGAAGCCTCCTTTCTGGGGACAGCCTTTCTGGTGCACGAGAAGGGCTATCTCTTGACCGCCGCCCATCTCATACGACGCCGTACGGAGCTCATGGTGGAACCCCTGGAGACTTCCGCGGAGCAGTACGTGCCGGTGCGCTACGAGACGGTGCGGCCCATGGGAGTGGTTGTGGTCAGCAAAGATGTGGAGAGGGATCTGGCGCTTCTCAGGTTCCAGGACACGATCGACATATCCGCTCCGGACCATATCCTTGGCTGGGCCTCCGAGGCCCCGGTGGGGACTCCGCTGGCGTGCCTGAGCTATCCCTTCGGCTACCAGGGGCTGCACAATCTGGTGATCATGCGGGCGACGCTGGCCTCCAAGATCAAAAGTCCCAAGGAGAACCGGCTTCTCCTCTTCGACGCCATGGTCCACGACGGCTCGCGGGGCGCCCCCTTGGTCAACCTCCGTGACGGCCGGGTGATCGGCGTGGTCAGTGGACGCTTCCATCCCGAGGATGTAACCGGCGGCGGAAAAGGCGACGAGAAAAGATCTTTCGGCACCACGAACATTTCCTTTGCCGTTGCCATGGGATACGGCCGGGCGCTCCTCGAGGCGGAGGGACTGGTGAGCACGTAGCCCTTCCGGCGATGGTTGCCCACGTTCCAGAATCGGATCCGCTCGGTCGGGAATCTTCTGGAGAACAAATCCCCCGCCGGAGGAGGTCTCCATTCGACCCACACCGGGAGAGAGGTTATGTCCAGACATATACTGGTCACCGTGAGCGAGCAGCGCTCAGCCCTGTACAGCATCTGTTTTCTGGGGCACTTCTTCAGCTCCGGCAAAAGGCAACTGCGCCTCACCCTGTTCATCGACACGCCCAAGCACCATCTCAAGGCCTCGGAACGAAGCGGCAGGCCGTCTTCATCCGCGCAGACGGCCCTGCGGGAGGCCCGTGAGGAGCTGGTCCGGACGGGCTTCGCCGAGGAGATGATCGACACCAGGACCCACCGCCAGCAGCTCTCCACGGCTATGGACATCATTCGGGAGGGCGAGAGAGGGGGATACGACGCAGTGGCGCTGGGCAAGGGAGCCGTTTCCCGGCTGGAGGGCTTTTTCGAGCGCAGCACGACCAAGGAGATGCTGGAAAAGGCAATGCATTTTCCGCTCTGGATCTGTCGGCCCCCGCCCGCGGCGAGCAGCGGGGTCCTTCTCTGTCTGGACGGCTCCGCGGCCTCCTATCGCATGACAGACCATGTGGGACGCATGCTTCAGCTGGAGCCGGAGCAGCGGATAACCCTGTTTCGGACGACGGCGAAGCCAGGAGCCGCGAAGAGCGAACCCCTGGAGCGGGGCCGGAGCATCCTGCGCAGCCGGGGCATCCCCCATGAAAGCATGATAACGGAGATCGCCGAGTCAAGCGATCCCGGCGGAGCCATTGCGGAGAAGGCCAAAAGGGACGGGCACGCGGTTGTCGCCGTGGGCCGCACCGGCAAGGGAGCGGGGCTCGTTGGGGAGCTTTTTTTGGGTTCCACGAGCATGAGGCTCTATCGCGAGCTGAACGAGAGCGCCCTGTGGGTCTGCCGTTAGGCGTCTCTGTGATTCAACGTTTTTGCCTCCTGAATGGGTACGCTTGAAGGGAGTGCAAGCCCCGGCGCTTTAGGCCAGGTATTCAGCCACGGCGTCCGCAGCCTGTTGACCTGAGAGCAGGGCCCATTGAATCCCGGGCAGGCTCGCGTGTTCACCCGCGGCGAACACGCCGGGACGGATCATCTGTTCCGGGTTGAGCGGGTCGCTCGTGGGCGGGGCTTGTACAGGGAGGGCGTGCCGGATGCGATAGGTGGCCAAATGCCGCCAGGCATCGGCCTCCTTGCCGAACCACTGGCTGAGTTGCGCTCGCACCCTGTCCCGGAGCTGTTCGTCGCCCTCGGGGGGATCACCCAGAACCACCGCTGCGATCAGGGATTTGCCTGGAGGGGCGTATGCCGGCGAAACCGCGCTGGGGATGGCGACGTTGTTGATCGGCGGGATCCCCTCGCCGTTGAGATAGAGC
>CAYNCR010000042.1:0-1409 GCA_964395575.1 uncultured Desulfohalobiaceae bacterium | reverse complement strand
TCGGTGCGACCTTGCCCGATCCGCGGCGAAGTAAAGGCAGGTCTCGGCCACGGACCCGGCTCCGCCGGTCAAGCCCAGGAGCCTCCGAGTCTCGGGCTCCTCGGTGGCGGTGACGATGGCGCGGGGGGAAAGCGGGTCCCCGTTTTCCGGCCGGACTGTGCCGGAGGAGGTGATCTCGCGCACGGGAGTGCCGGTGCGGATCCTTTCCCGGGGAAGATCCGCTGCTATTTGCCTGGGGATTTCCTCCATGCCCTGCTCGGGAAGGGCCGCCTGCCCCTGAAGGAAAACGCGGAGCATATAGATGAGCACCCGGTTGGAGGCCCCCAGCTCCGGGTCGAGGCAGATGCCGCCGAAAAAGGGGCGGAAGAAGCGCTGGATCACGGTTTCGGAGAAGCCCTCGGCGCGCAGAAAGTCCATGGTCCGGCTTTCAGCCCCCTGGAAGATCTCTTGATCCTCACCCCGTAGCACGCGGGCAGCCAGACGCGCGAGGCGGTAGCGGTCGCCCATCCCGCCGATGGGGGCGGTCAGCGCCCCGATGACATGTGAGGGCTTGTGCAGCTCTCCGGTAACTGGGTACTGGCGACCCTTGATTCGGAAGATTCCGCCGCGTTCGAAGCTGTGCAGATTGAGCCGCTTGGAGTCCAGCGTGCGCTCGGCCTCGGGATAGGCCGTCTGCAACACCTGAAACCCACGGTCCAGCAGGTAGCCCTCGACCCGGTCCGTGCGCACGCGGCCGCCCACTCTGTCGTCGGCCTCGAGCAGGGTCCAGGAGATCCCTTTGGCCTGGAGCTCGCGGGCGCAGGCCAAGCCGGTGAGCCCGCCACCCACGATCACTACATCCGTTTCCCCGTGTGCCATATGCGTCTCGATGGTTGGTGTTCAAGCCATGGCTGCCATAGCCAGCCCCAGCAGCACGGCCTGGATGAGCCAGCCGATGAGGCAGACGCCCACGGCCCTCAGGGTGCTCTCGTAGTCCAGGGCCTGGCGTACGGCGATCACCATGGCCACGAGCATCCAGATATTGGCCGCGGTGAAGACGAGGCCGGTCAGTCCGGGAATGATCCCCAGAATGCGGATAACTCCCGGCGCGCTGGAAAAGCCGATGGTGCGCAGGAGCTGGCCGTAGTCCGCCTCGGTGTTCTCCGTGGGCAAAAGCTTGGTGCCGATGATGTAGGTCAGGTAGGCCCAGATGAGCCAGGACACAAGCGCCAGAAGGGTCATGATGAGCACGCCGGCTGCCCCTCCCTGGGCCACGTTGCCCAGGCCGGCGGCGATGCTGGACAGGACCACGACGAGAATGGCCTGGCTCATGAGGTCCTTGTCCGCCTCCACTTCCTCATAGAGGTTCGCGTCCAGTTTGGCTGCGCGCAGCATCCGGTTCAAAAGTTCGTTCATAGGGCTCTCCTTGT
>CAYNCR010000041.1:0-14319 GCA_964395575.1 uncultured Desulfohalobiaceae bacterium | reverse complement strand
GGTGTCTCGCGGGCATGAGTCGCTCAGCGTGAGCCCTTCCCTGCACTGGACGCCGAGATGAAACACAGGCATCAGCGCAATCCCCGACTTGCCCTGTTGAATGCAGCGTAGCTGCCCTGCCGAAGGCAGGATTCAACAGGGCTCCCCGCGCATCATTTTCATGCTTGGTTGTGCCCGGGTCTGCCCGGGAATGAAAGTTGTATGGCGGAGGCGCCTATTCCTCAAGGTCTTCCTTTTCCTCGGATTCCTCATGCTCGAGAAGCAGGAGGAATTTTTCCACCAGTTCGGGATCGAACTGACTGCCTGCGCAGCTGCGCAGCTCCTCCATGGCCTCTCTCCGGAACATGGCCCCTCTGTAGGGCCGGTCCCCTGTCATTGCGTCATAGGCCTCGGCAATGGACAGGATCCGGCATTCCAGGGGGATTGACTTGCCTTTGAGCCCCTGGGGGTAGCCCCGACCGTCCCACCATTCGTGGTGTTTGAGAACAAGATCGGCAATCCCGGTCAGGGAGGAGCTGGAGAGGGCTATGTGATAGCCGATTTCGCTGTGTTGCTTCATGGTCTGAAATTCTTCCCGGCTCAGGCTGCCCGACTTGAACAGGATGCGGTCAGGGACCCCCACCTTCCCCAGATCATGGAATCTGGCCAGAAGACGCAGATGCTCCAGCCTCGTTTCGCTGAGACCCAGAGCCTTTCCCAGTCTGAGGGTATAGTCCTGAAGGCGGCCCGCTTCGTTTTGGCCCTTGGAGAAAAGATCCCTTGTCATCTGCGTCTGGAGCAGGAAAGGGTCTATTTGGGTGCCGGCGGGCTCGGAGTTGTGCAAGAGTTTCTTTTCCTGGATCTCCTGTTCGGCGCGTTGCAGCAAACTGCTCATCTCCACGGGAGTATCGTAGCTCACAGCCGAACCGATCCACGCGGAGAGTGAGAGCGTTCCGTCCTCCTGATGATACTGGTGAATCGCTTGATCCACGCGGGTATTGCATTGGTGCAGGATCTCCTGGTTGGCAAGCGGCATGAGGACAGCGAAAGTGGTGCTTCCGATGCGGGCTATGATGTCGCTGCAGCGGAAACAGCGTCTCATGATCTCCGCAGCAGCGGCCGGGAGCTGTTTCTCTCCGCTTGAGCCGGTTCTGCTGGTGTCTGCGTTGTCGATTTCCTCGAAGGAGCAGACAATGATGCCCATGGGGCAGAAGCGGTCCTGTCCAAGCCGGTGCATTTCCTCTTCAAGGAAGGCTTTGTTGTAGAGCCCGGTGGTGGGATCGTAAAAGCCTATTTCCTTGAGCTTTTCCTCCAGGTGCTTGCGTTCGGTGATGTCCGAGGCGGTGCAGACAATGCACTCCATGGCGTTTTTTTCGTCGAATCTGGGGATCTTGCTCAGGGAAAGGAAGCGGCTTTCCCCACGGGCGTTGCGCATCCACTCCTCGGTGTGGATACGTTCGCCGGATTCGAATGCTTCAATGTTGTCCTTCTTGCAGATCGCGGCGCTCTCCTCGGAGAGAAACTCCTCAAGGGTCCGGTTCTTGACCTCCTCCGGAGAGCATCCCAAAAATTCGGCGTGAGCGCGATTCGCTGCGTCATAGGTGTTTACATCGGTATGATACCAAAGCTGGGTTGGCGTGGAATCCAGAAGGAGGGATTGTTCCCGGCATCTTTCAAACAGGGCCTCTTCGGTGTGCTTGCGCTGGGTGACGTCCCTGGCGAAACAATCCACGAGAAAGGTGTTCTCGGAGAGCCACTTTCTGATTCGTGCGCTCAGGCTCAGCCAGATCCGTTTACCGCTTAAATGCTTGGCCTGGAATTCGAAGTTTCTGACCACACCGTCCCGCCGGAGGATCTGAAGAAGCTCCATTCGGCGTTTGCTGTCCGCATAAAGATCAGAGGCAAAATCGCTGAAATTCCGGGTTGCCTCTTGAGTGGAATCGGCACCGAGAATGCGTGCCATCTCGTAATTGATAAAGCAGGGAGTTTTCTCGGTGTCTGTTTGATAGATCCCCACTGGTGCCAGGCTCATAAGGCCGCAACAGCCTGTTTCCCGTTGTGCAGCCTCTGAATCCGGGGGCTGTTTCTGTTCCATGATATCGGTGTAAATGACCACGACCCCCTGCAGTGCTCCCTGAAAAATAACAGGCGCGCTGGAGACAAGGAGCCGGACGGGTACATTGTCCTTTCTGTATCGGATCTTTTCCACGGCTTTCATGGTATGCCTGGACAGGACCTTGTACTTCTTGTTCTCCGTGTCTGCCTCTTGATCCGGGCTCGTGATAAGCGTATCGAGGTCCATGCCCAGGGCTTCGTTTCTGGAGTATCCGAAAATCCTCTGCGCGCCCAGATTCCAGTCCACGACTTTGTGCGAGGCGTCCAGAGTCACAAGTGCGTTCGGGACCTGTTGGAGGACGGATTCCAGATATTGGCGGCGGCTTGTGTTTTCTTCAGCCTGTCGCCGGTATTCGTCCCGCTCCCTTTTGAGCTCCTCTATCTGGTGCCTCAACTGGTGCAGGGTCGCCTCCGCGCCCTTGTTCACTTCAGTATTGGGGGCTGCTTTGCGATCTTCGCAAGGATTGCTCATAGATTTTCTCGCCTCGTCGGGGTTCACGGCCTGCATTGGCAGATCCGTGCCGAGCCTTTGTTTTTCGAATCTGAGGCTGGCAAATGCCAACTCCTGTTTCACAGTTGTGTTCCAGCAAAAAGAGCACAATAAACGTTGCGAGGAAAGATGGAGCGAAATATTTTTCTCTCCCGGCTCAGTTGAGTAACGCTCTGGATCGTGGTCCTTCACTGTCACTCGTCGGCTCTCGCTGAGAGAGAGGCATATGCCGTATTTCCTGGGCTCTCCCAGCGCATGCTGGGTTAACGGGAAGGGAGCTGATGAGTGATTCTGGCTCTGATACCGTGTCTCTCGAGGTGGCTACGGAATTGTTCCGCCTTTTGCGCGGATTGTGTGGAAGCCACCAGGAGCTGTGCCGTATGGGTCTCGTCCCATATCCAGTAATGCTCCACAAAAGTAAGGCCTGTTGCGGCAACCTCCTCTCTGAGCTGTTCCCTGGCCCGATCTCTTTCAGCAAACTCGAGCCCGTGGAAGGATGCTCCGCAGGCGAGGACATGGTGCATAGGGCGCCTCACGAATCCTTTCTCGTGCTCCGCGATGGCGACGCGGACTTCTGTATGCTCGAATGCGGTCCTGGTGCTGTCTCGATCGAGCTCTGCCTTCACTGTCTCAAAATACTTGAAAAGGCATGCAAGGACAACTCCATGGATAAGGGCTTGATGGAAGCTCCCGTCAAAAAGACCGTCATCCCGCTTTTTTCATGTATTTCCCTGCCGGATACTCACTGTTCCGGATGCAGGGGAAGGCAGCCCGCAAGAGCCTCGGGGCTTTGCGAGAAGGAAAGCGAGTACTGACGGATCTTCTCGGACCAGGAAAGGTCTTCGCGGATTGCTCTGAGCGCTCGAGGGGTTCCCGGAACATGAGATTTGGGGTATGTTGCCCGCAAAAAACTTCTGGCATCTCAAGGTGAGTGATCAAGGCTCGTTCGGAGGGATTGGGGCCTCCCGATCTCAAGGCAGGACTGGCTATGACATCCTGGCATCGCACCCACTGCGGAAGAATGGATCACGGGGGATGTGCTCTACGGGTCGGGGTAAGCAATAATCGTATCACCGAACTGCGGGGCGATCCCGAAGGGAGCTTGAATCGCGGCTATATCTGCGGCAAGGCCTTTGCCGCGCCGGAAAAGCTGGTCCATCCGGATCGATTGCGGCAGCCCCTGATTCGAACCGGGGGGCGTGGCCGGGGCAAGTTGCTCACTTCCAGTTGGGAGGCGGCCCTGGATACGATTGCCGAGAGCCTGAATCGCTGCCGGGAACGACACGGAGGGGACAGCGTGGCCTTCGGGCAGGGGATGCCCAAGGGCCTGGAGCACTTCGGCCTGATCAGGCTGGCCAATGCCTTCGGCTCGTCGAATGTGGTCGCGGTCCAGGATGTGTGCCACGCCCCTCGGGAGATAACCGGCAGGCACACGTGCGGATTTTATCCGGTTGTGGACTACACCGAGCCAAGCGAATTGGTCCTACTCTGGGGCTCCAACGCGTCCGCGACCAACGAGGAGGGCGCGATCTCCGGCCCGCTGCTTCAGCAGCTCAGGCAAGGCACGAAGCTCGTGGTGGTGGATCCCCGCAGGACCTCCCTCGCGGAGCGTGCTGATCTGTGGCTTCAGCCGCGCCCCGGGTCGGATTGCGCTCTGGCCCTCAGCTTCCTCCACGTCCTGTTCGAGGAGGGCCTTCAGGATGAGGCCTTTGTCCGGGACTGGACCGTGGGAGCGGACGAGCTTGCCGAGCGCGTTCGGTCCTGTTCCCCGGAAGTTACCGAATCCGTAACCTGGGTGTCCTCCGAGAAAGTCCGCCAGGCCGCCAGGCTCTACGCGGAAGCGAATCCCGCGGCTCTGGGATGGGGCAATCCCGTGGAGCAGACAGGCCAGGCCTTTTCCACCATCCGGTCCCTGGTCTGCCTCATGGCCCTGACCGGGAACCTGGATATCCCCGGGGGAAATCGCCAGCCCGTGGAGCCGAAGGTCCGCAAGGCGTCGGATTTCGTGCGCGCGGATCTGTTGCCCGAGAAAAAGGCGCGCATCCTGAACGCCTCTTACGGCACAGTGCCCGGGCTGATGACCGTGCCTCCGGCTTTTTTCCGAAAGGCCGTCCTGGAGGAGGACCCCTATCCGATCCGCGCTGCCTACATGCAGGGCACCAACCCCCTGTTGACTCACGCCGACAGCGTCCAAACACGACGGGCTCTTGATGCCCTGGATTTCCTGGCTGTTTCGGACATTTATCTCACTCCGACTGCGGCCCTCGCGGACGTGGTCCTGCCCGCGGCCACCCAGTTCGAGTTCAACGATATTGGGCATTACGGCCTGGGACACGGCCTGGTCCTGGCCAGGCCCCGGGTTGTGGAGCCGCCGCAGGAGTGCCTCTCGGACCTGGAGATCATCAACCGTCTGGGTCCCCGCATGAGCAGGCCGGATCTCTGGTTCGAGCACTCGGATCAGATGCTGGATCATCTGTTGGCCCCCGCGAACATGGATTATGCGGATCTGTGCAGGCAAGGCGTGCTCAAGGGGGAGAATCGGTCCCGCAAGTATCTGGATCAGGGGTTCAAGACCCCCAGCGGAAAGGTGGAGCTCAGCCTGAGCATGGCGGACAAGTTGGGTGTTCCCGAGTTGCCCGAGTTCCGCGGCCTCCCCAGGGAGACGGACCGGGAATATCCCCTGGTGCTCACCTGCTCCAAGAGCCCGTATTATCTGCATTCCTCCTACAGATGGGTCTCGCGGCTCCGCAGAAGGGAGCCGGATCCAGTGGCGGTGATCCACCCGCAAACAGCAAAAGAGCACGGTATCGCTGAGGATGAGTGGATGGTCCTGGCTACGGAGCAGGGGCGCATCGAGCAGAAGGCCAGGATCCGGGATCGGGTCCTGCCGGGGGTTGTGCATGCCGCATACGGCTGGTGGTTTCCGGAGTCAGGGGAGGAAAGGGGGTACGAATGGGACAGATCCAACTATAATGTCCTGACTTCAGCGGACAATTCGGGCCGGGAATACGGTACTCCCGATCTCAAGGGATTGGCGTGCCGTATCGAGAAGGGGCCCTTGCATTCCGGTTCCGGAAAAGGGTGGTAGGCTGGAGGGCGTGACTCGCCCTTTTTATCTCCAAGAATCAAAGAGTTGGGGTAACTATTCAGCACTTTGCCGAACCGTAAGCCGACACGGGGGCATTTTGACTCATGCAGCTCCGACTCTGGATTTTCTAACGTCCGGCACTCACTTTTCTAGACGCTTGCCCAAATATTCTATGCCTCTTGGAAAGTGAGTGCCGGACGAAGAAAATCTGGCAGAGTCTCCACTGAAATGATTCAAAATACCCCGTGTCGGCTTACAATAGTTAGTGGAGTGCTGAATAGTTACGAGTTGGGTTCCATTTCCAGGCAAAAGGGAGCGAACCCTTTCAAGAAAAGGCATCGACCTGACATGTTCAGAAGCCCGGCGGCAGCATGAGCCGCCGGACCCCTCCCCGGACAGCGGAACGGGCTATTGCTCCATCTGACCCTGCTGACCACTCCCTGTGCGATTCTGGTTGATCCTGCGCATCGTTTTGCGGGCTTCATCGAGCTTATCCAGATAGTCCTGGGTCTTGGGGTCTTCCTTTTCCATGGCCTTGAGGAAATCCTTCTGCACGCTCTTGCGCTTCTCCATCAGCTCCTGGTCCTGCCTGAGCTGCATGACTGCCTTGACCTTCTCCTTCCGCGTGGCGTTCTCCGAAACAAGATCGTCCATCTTGTTCTTCTGCATTTGCCTGAGCTCTTCGCGCCTCTCCTTGAGCTCCGGATTCTTCTCCATGACAGATTGTTGAATATTACGGAGCTTTTCGGAGTACTTCTTTGCCTTCTGCTTGGCCTCTTGGAGCTTTTGGTCGGGCTGGGGCTGGTCCGATTTCTGTTCAGCCACAGCCTGGCCCACAGCGAAAACGAGCAGAAGCAGTGTCGCAATCGCAGTGCAAGCGGTTTTCCTTCCCATAGCGCTGGAGCGGATCGAACCGGGCATGAAGACCTCCTGTACATATGCTTGGGGTTGCGGGTGGCAAGCATCGAGCCGAACGAGCGCGTGGCGAGCGCTTTTCGGGACGTGCGGCCTCAACGGGCTCTTTGAGCTTGCTCCCAACCGGTGGGTTTCCGGAGGGATTAACAGGTATGACTTGCTCTTCAAGCTGTGTCAATGCGCGTTGCCTGAAACATGCTCTGTGAACGGTGAGCCGGGGATACACATGAAAATATCAATGTTTTTGGTACACACTGCATAATGCATTGAACTTTGAATGATCGCCTTCGACGAGGATTACTTGCCAGGGAAGTTCCGGAGAATGGCAATAAAAGTCTGTACCAGGTTCGGGTCGAACTGCGTGCCGGCGCAGCGCTGCAGCTCCTGCAGCGCTGCCTCTGGGGAAACGGCCTTTTTGTAGGGACGTTCACTGATCATGGTATCGTACGAGTCCGCGATGGCGAGCATCCGGGCGGGGAGGGGGATGTCCTCGCCCTGCAGGCCCCGGGGATAGCCCCTTCCGTCCCACCATTCATGATGGCTCAGAATCCATTCCGCGATGGGTGCCAGCTCCGGTATGGACTGGGCGATCCGGTGCCCGATTTCGCAGTGTTTTTTCATTTCCCGCATTTCCTCCTCGTTCAGCGGTCCGGGCTTGAACAGGATACGATCGGGGACGCCCACTTTGCCCAGATCGTGGAACTGGGCCAGCAAGGCCAGATCATTGATACTGTCCTCGGACATGAACAAGGAGCTCGCCAGGGAAGCCATCAACTCCTGAAGTCGTTTGCTGTGTCCTTCGGTGATGAAGTCCCTTGCCTCAAGGGCGCTGGTCAGGGCCTGAACAGTCGAGCTGTGTGTGCTTTTCTCGGTTTGTATTTTCTCCCGGTACATCCGGTTGTCCGCTTCCCGGAACAGGGTCTGCATATCCACATGATTGTCCTCGCTCATGGAGTAGCCTATGGAAAGGGAAAGCGGAATCCAGGGGGCGTGGCTGTTATATTCTTCCACAGACATGCGCAGTCGTTGCACAAGATCGTTGGTGATCCTCTGATCCGCGTCCGTAAGCAGCACGGCGAATTCGTCGCCGCCGATTCGGGCGATCATATCGCTGGAGCGGAAATTGTTCTTCAGGATGTCGGCAGCGTTGATGAGCATGGTGTCTCCGGAGTGATGGCCCAGGGTGTCGTTGATGAACTTCAGCCCATCCAGATCGCAGACGATGATGCCCACTGGTGTGGAGCGCCCGTCTCCCAGGCGAGCCATCTCCTCCTCGAAGAAATTCCGGTTGTAGAGCCCGGTCAATGAATCGTGGAAGCTCAGGAAGTTGAGCCGTTCCTGGAACTTTTTGTACTCGGTGATGTCGGTGAGAAAACCCTCCAATATCTCGCTGCCGCTCGCATTTCTCCCCACTGCGCGACCCTTTTCCCAGACCCACTTCACATCTCCGTTTTTGCTATGGACCCGGTATTCGACCTCAAAGGGGCGGCCCTGCGCGATGTCCTCTTGAACCCGGTTCACGACCCACGAAGCGTCATCGGGATGGACAAGATCCTCGTACTCCACCGAGCCGTGCCCGGTCAGTTCCTCGGGCGTGTATCCGAAAATGTCCTCGCATCCCCGGCTCACGAATTGCATGGTCCTATCGGGTGTATTCAGGCACTTATAGGCCATGCCGGGAAGGTTGGACAGCAGCGTCTGCATCGTGCGCTCGCTTTCCCGAAGGGCCTCCTGTTGCCGGTATTTTTCGGTAATATCCCGAATGACGATGACAACACCGGTGATGTTGCCCTCGTCATCGCGGATGGGAGAGGCGGAATCAGCGACTTGATACTTGCTGCCGTCCCTGGCCAAAAGCGCCCTATGGTCGGCCAGCTCCTGCTGATTTCCGGTATAAAGCACCCGGATCACAGGGTTTTCACGGTTCTCTCCAGTACGGTCCTTGACAAGGTTGAGGACCCGGGTAAGCGGCAGGCCCAGTGCTTCCTCCTGCCTCCATGCGGTGAGCTCCTGGGCCGCGGGATTCATTCGCGTGATGCGCCCTCCTGAATCGGTGACAATGACCCCGTCCCCGATGGAATGAAGCGTTGTGCGAAGGTCCTCTTCTCTGGAACGCATGGCGGCTTCTCTCTCTTCGACAGCTTCCCGCATATGGCTGAAATGGTCATGAAGGGACCACAGCTCTGAGCAATTCCCGAAGCCTCGGTCACGTTCCTGTTCGGTGCCTGGCGGCTCGTGGCCCTGTCTCAGGGCATCGAGCTCCTGTGTGAACCGGCTGAGGGGCTGGACAATGACCCGCTGGAGCCTTCGGTTGAACAAGAGGGCCGCAGTTCCGAAGAGGGCCAGGAGACCGGCCAGCGACAGGGCAACAGTCCACAGAGCAGGCGTAAAGAGGGGGAGAGCCCTCTGTTCCACACCCACTTTCCAGTTGCTGATCCGGATCTCGGTGGCGCTCGCAAAGTGCATCGCCCCGTTTTTTTGAACAAACCCCGAGGCAATGTCTTCGTCGTTCATTGAGGAGATGATTGTTCGATCCCCAATGTTGGTCCGTTGATTGACCCGTTCCATGTTCGGATGGGCCAGCAGATTGCCGTGGGCATCGGTCAAGAAGAAGGAGCCGCCCACCATATGGTGGGTCAATCTTTGCAGGGAGCTCTGCAGGGACTGGAGATCCAGCTCCGCCAGAAGCATACGGTTTCCGGAGGCGGGCTGCACCATGCCCACCACGATCTCCTCGTGATAATCGGAGTAGTAGGGCGGCGTAAGATAGAGCCTCTCCTGGATCGAGGCGGATTGCAGCGCATCATGATATACTTGGCTTTGTTCAGCCTTTTGGGGTGAGGCGCGCAGGACTCTTCCGGATGGGTCCAGGAGATAGACGGTCTGTATGGTTTGGCTATAGCTGGGGAAGGAGCTGAGGTCGTATGTCGCGAGCCCATTTTCCCGGAAGATCAGGGCGAAGAATTTGAGCTCTTGTCTGCTCAGTTTGAGGTAGGTGTTGACATGTTCGGCAACTGTCCGCACAGAGTGCTGCTGATTTTTCTGAATGGCCTGCGTCTCCAGGCCGACCCATACGGCCGCGCCGCAGAGAAGCCCCACAACAGCGGGCAGGAGGAGCCATTTGGCCATGAAGGTGTGTACTATGGAAGAAAGGCGCCTGAGGGGCATTTCTAGGCCCCCCTCTCGATCCGGGATGCTGGAATGCAAGTACCGTTTTGGACCCGGAGGTTGCTCAGGGGCATGTTCACGTCTCAGCAATGGTCCGAACTGAGGGGACCATGCAAGGTTTTTGGGGTCTCAACGTCGGAAAGCTCCCGAAAAAAGGTTTCACGACTTCCCCCGTACACCCCCCGGTGCCAGGGCCAGCAGCCTGACGGTATTGGAGCCCTGTACACGGGAATAAACGGCTTTTAGCCCTGGCCACAAGGACCAGGTTCAGCCGGACAAGGCCCCTCTCTCATTCATTGTTTCCAAAGCCGGGAATCCCGGTTGCACATCCTGCACGCCCGTATCGGGATCTGGTCCAGTCAAAGGCGGGAAAAGCCGAGAGAGCCTTCCCACTTGACCAGCGCTTGCGATGCGGCCTGTGGTCGCTTGGTGTTCAAGTAGCAAGCGACTTTGGATTGATTTGTATACCTGAATCCTTTTTCCAGTGCAATCCGCGTGTTTGTCGGGTCTTCAGGCGTATGGACGCACGTTTTTAGGCGGTTTCGTGGGGCGATATATTCTGTGTGAATCGGCTCTGTCAACACCATTGAGAGAACAAAACAAGCGGGGCAGATGGAACGCTTCGGCAAGTTCCATAATACGCCTTGGCCGTGTCGTTCCTGCAATGGAGGAAAAGCCGCTTGAAGAGATTGCTAGCCACGAGATCGGAAACTCGACTCAAACGCTGGTATTCAAGGTGTATTATGAACCCCGGTGAAGTGCCCAACCCGCTGAGCCTCGATTGTAGTTTCTCAAAACAATTCAGCAAGTTGGTTGTTTGAACCTGCAAAGCGGATTGCAGAAAAGGAAAAATCGCTCTCACCGCATCGAGGTCTGCGTCCCGGAAAAATATGTGTGACATTCAGCATTGGGAAATTTCATTGTCCATGCGCTCGCATACTCCTCCAGCTCGAAGAAAAAGCCGCTGACCCAGTGCGAGAAAAGAATCCTGATATCTTCGGGAAAGCAAAGCGAAAAATCTGGCATTCAGATAGTTGCGCCGAATATCCATTATTCGGGATATGCGATGCTTTATGGAGGCATACTGTATCCGATGTTCTTGCATTGAAGACCCAGGTCCTGATATTGGGTCAATTACATTGTCTTTTCTGCTCCAGAGCCCTCTAGTGATTGTTTCGGAAACAGGACAAGGTGAAAAATGCTGCCTCAACGTTTTTGGGTATCCTGTGTCGTTTTCCTCGCGTGCGCAGTCCTGATTCTGGCCTGGCCGGCCCCGGAGGGAGCGGTTGCCGATGTTGCGGTAAACGCCTCGTATACCTACTCCAACGGCTCAGCCAGCCCACACTCCAGCCCCAATGCCTTCATCAGCGATTCGCCGGGAGAGATCGATTTCGAGCCGAACGCCACCCTCGAGGCGGATGTGGATTTTGAGCTGGATGCCTGGGACAGCTGGAATGCGTGGCACGAGGATGGGGCAAATGTAGATGATCGGGATAATTATGATTTGGTCCCCCTTTCCGCCCTGACCCTGGGAAGCAGCGGGTACAATGCCACCCTGGGGGAAGGGGCGCGGGTTATCAATACCGGGGAGTCGGACGGCATTACCGCCCTGGGTGAAGCGCACATTGAGCTCGAGAAGGACAGCCTGGCTCACGGTCCCTGGGCCGGGATCGCCCTGGAAAATATTGCACAGGGATCGCATAGTTCCACTATTGTCAATCGTGGCCGCATCGGCACCTATGAGAACGAGGACGGCGAGCAAATCGTGAGCGATTTCGGCATATGGCTGAACAGGGGGGACGAGGGAGACACATACCGCCTGGAGAACAGGGGCGAAGGGGAGATCCGGGGAGATGTTTCCGGTGTGCACGTGGTGGGAGGATCAAGCGATATCCGTATCGTCGCCGCGGTAAATTCCACAATCGAGGGGGGAGGCTCAGGCATTTCCCTGGGGGAGGTCGATCCTATTGCTGCCTGGGCTATGCGGCCGGAGGCGTACCATTATTTCCAGGGGAATCTC
The DNA here is from genome assembly GCA_964395575.1 of uncultured Desulfohalobiaceae bacterium. GTDB lineage: Bacteria > Desulfobacterota > Desulfovibrionia > Desulfovibrionales > Desulfothermaceae > JAIPDU01. The sequence continues at coordinate 2,544 of CAYNCR010000041.1, read as the reverse complement.
GCACTGGACTCCAATGCAACGATCGAGGGCGACACCACGGGCATCGATATACTGGGCAGGGGAGCGTCCATAGACATCACTAACGGGGTAAACGGAACCATTGAGGGCGCCAATACGGGAATCCGCTATCTGGACAGCGGCGAAGGCAACGCCACCATCGTCAACCGCGGCACAATTTCAGGTGGGGAAACAGGCATCCGCATTTCTGGGGCCGACGTGGACATCGAACACTACGGGACCCTCGATGCCTCTGGCGGAGATGCCATTCTGCTTGATCAGGGCGTCAAGGGAGGCGAAATCGAGCTTTATTCCGGCGTACAAGGGGATATCCGCCATCTGGGCGACTCCGGAGGGGCAAAGCTGTTTTTGAAAGGGCCAGGTTCTGGCCCGTCCATTGATCTTTCCAGCTACGAAATTGAATTCGGGGAAGGGCGGATCATCCAGAAGGGGACCAATGCAACGGCGACATGGACTCTGGGAGAGGTGAGCGCAGGCTCGCTGCTGATTCATAGCGGCACGACAAAGCTGGACGGTAGCCCAGTAACCCTGGATAAGGACATCAATGCGACCGGAGATGCCAAGCTGACCGTGACAGGAGCGGATATCACGACCGAGAATCTGAGGCTCTCGGACAACGCAACCCTGGATTTTGATTCCGGCTCCATCCATATCGATCAGGGGGAGCTCGACCATTCCAACGATCCCTTGGTCCTGCGGGGCCAGTCCGATGACTCGATAACGCATCTAAGCCTTGATGCTGCGGATCTCAGGGTGGGAACCAACGCAACGATCGAGCAATACGGCAAGCTCAGCGGGACAGGCAGGATACACGGGGATCTGATCGCCGCAAACGGTACGCTGCGGCCGGGCAATCCCACGGGAAAGCTCAAGGTCAGCGGTGAATTGCATGTTCGCGATAATGCCACCCTGGTCATCGGGATCAAGGGCGGAGAGGACAACAGCGGGAGGATCGCCGTGGACGGGAACGCCACGATCGAGGGCGGAACCCTGCTTGTGCGGGATGAAACCATTGGCCAGGTCCGGGACGGGGACCGGTACACCTACCTTACGGCCGGCCAGTTACAGGGCAATTTTACTGAAAAGGTCGATGTTGAGCCGCTGTACGATTTCGATTACGACCATGACGGGAACAAGGCCTGGTTCATTGCCCACAGGCTGGCCGACTATTCGGACAAGGCCAAAACCGCGAACCAAAAGAGCGTGGCCCGGGCCCTGGAACACGCCAGGAAGGAGGGCAGGCTCCAGAATCTCATGCGCGCCTGGGAGAAGCTGCTCGTGAACATCGAGCAGGGCAACGCCCCGGCTGGGAAGATGCGCACGGCGCTGGACCAGATGAGCCCCGAGCCCTACCAGGCGGCTCCCCGCATGACTGCGGGGCAGGCCTCGGAGATGTTTTACAGGACCATGCAAAGCGCCCGGCGAAGCCGTCTGAAAATGGGCACAGGCGCCAACCCGGGGGCGGGGGCACTCCTGGATACCTTCCCGGACATGGCCGATTCCGATCCCAACACTTTGGGACGGACCCTTGCCTCCATCTCCTACCTTGGCCGTTCCGTCGCGAGCCTGAACAGTGGGGTCCGTATCGATCCCGACGAAAAGGGGGTGAGTGCGCCGGACTCCCATTGGCGGGGCTTTTACGGCCTCTATCATCGGCAGGGTGATATCAATGCCGGGAACGCGCGCACAGGCCACGAGTTCAGGTCCTCAGGCGTTATTGCCGGATCTGAGCGCAACCTGGGCAACACCCTCACCGCAGGGGCGAGCCTGGGATACGTCAAAAGCTCAGCCGATTTCGACAACAACCGCGGAGAGCTGGATACGAACAGCTTCCGCCTGGGCTCCCACCTCACGCATTTTCAGGATGCGCTGGAGGTCGACCTGGCTGCGAGCGCTGGAGCGCATTTCCATCGCCAGGAGCGGAGGATGACCGTTCCCGAGCCAAAAGTGGCCAAATCCCGATATGAGTCCTACGACGGATCCCTGCATGCCGGCGCCCGCTATCGGGGGAGGTTCGCAGGCAGATGGGCCCTGATCCCGTCCGTCTCGGTGCAGTACACCCATCACTTCAAGGATAGCCACACTGAAGACAACGCCGGAGATGCGGCACTGGCTTTCGAGAGCCAGAACGAGCGGTTCCTTCGCTCCAATCTGGGGCTGAGTCTGGGCCGGGAAATCTCCGGGGAAGGATTCGTCCTGCTTCCGGAGCTTTTTGCCGGATGGGAGATGAACCTCCTGGATGAGGACATGGACGTTGAAGCCAGTCTCGCGGATGCTCCGGGGAGCAAGTTCCGGGTCACGGGAGAGGGTCCGGGCAGGAACTCGGTTCAGTACGGTCTGGGCATGACCGCTCTCTTCTGGGAGTACAACGTGGCCTATTTCCGGTACGCAAGGGAAAGGCTGGAGGAGGGCGGATCCAGAACGTTTTCCGTGGGGATGAAATGGAATTTCTGATACGAGGAGAGCTCCCGATTTTTTTGTATGAAAATGTTTCCAATAGTTTGAATTATATGGAGATACAGCGCG
>CAYNCR010000040.1:8907-14338 GCA_964395575.1 uncultured Desulfohalobiaceae bacterium | reverse complement strand
TCTGCTGCTGTGTGAGTTGCATAGTGCCGTCTTTTTCCGGCGAACATTCGCTCCGCGAAGGGATGTTTGCCGTAATTTATTGAAAACATTGAAAAATATTAAGTGGTTCACGCACGTCATACTTTATCCCGGCCAAACAATTCTTGTCAAGGTATAGATATTTTTTTATCCTTTGATTGTTTCGGCAATGAAGCTCTGCCCTGGCTGGCTCGGGTCCGGAAAAATCGGAGGAGTCTCCGCCTGAGACGGCTCGTAGAAGCCCGTGCGGCTTGCTCAACCTTGAAATTTCATATGTGCTGGAATGCGCCCTGCGTTTCCGATGTTGCTTCGAATGCTCCGGAATTTCCGGAGATGCGGTATCAGGCGAGCTGGAGAGGGCCGGCCTGGATGGTTTTCGAAGCAAAACGGGAACAGGCTGTTGAACGGATATCTTGCGGCGGTTGTGCCGGAAAACTGACAAGGATGTGTTATGTGTCTCGCCGTACCGGCGGAAATCGTGTCCATGGAGAACGGGATGGCCACCTGCCGCGTTGGCGGTGGTGAAACCACTGTTCAGGCCTCTATGCTCCTTTTGGACGAGGAGGCGGCGATCGGGGATTATCTCTTGATCCACGCGGGCTTCGCCCTGCAAAGGCTTGATCCGGAAGAAGCCAAGGAGACCCTGGAGCTGATGCGGCAGATGGCCGACCGGGATGAGGCCTATCAGCAGTGGTGATTGCGCCTTCACAGGGAAATTGGATAACAGGGTGTCGAGGCCCGTGGTGCCGAAGGGATCCGGCTTGGGATCAATTCCGACAAAAACGGAGCTGTAGGGTGAAATACATCATTTTCGAGGACTTTTCCGGAAAACAGACGCCCATTCTCTTTCCGGAGCGGATCCTCCACGAGGAATTGCGGGAGCAGATTCCCTATGCCAAGGTTCTTTCCGCGGGCTATGTCTCGAGCACGGAAGAGGGATTTTCCTGTCGCGGCAAGGTTCGAGAGCTCGGCGTTTCCTCCCGCGAGGAGGACAGCCGGATCATTGCCCGATCCTTTTCCGGGGCCGACGGCTCCCACGAAGACAAACAGGATTTTGACGTATAAGGAGGCCGAAATGATTTTGACGCGTCGAGTCGTGTATCTGTGCTTCATCTGTGTTTTCTTTCTGGCTGCCGTCGCCTGTGCAGGGACCCAGGCCAAGACGGAGAATCAGCTTCCCTCCTTCAGCGGTCTGGCGGAGGAGGCCGGCGCCGCCGTGGTGAACATCAGCACGGTCAAGACGGTGGAGACATCCAAAAGACTCCGCAAATTCTTCTCTCCCTTTCAGGACCATCCCTATTTCGACGAGTTCTTCAAGAAGTTCTTCGAAGATCGGCCCAGGCAGGAAAAGAAGAACGCGCTGGGATCGGGCTTCATCATCTCCGATGACGGCTATATCGTGACCAATCATCATGTGGTGGCCCAAGCGGACAAGGTCCAGGTCTCCCTCAGGGAGAACGAGGAGACGTACGACGCCGAAATCGTGGGCTCGGACGAGGAGACCGACCTGGCCCTGCTCAAGATCGATACGGACCGCGAGCTCCCCAGCCTGGAGTTCGGGGAATCCGAGACCCTGGAGCCGGGTCAGTGGGTGGTGGCCATCGGCAACCCCTTCGGCCTGAGCCACACGGTCACCGCCGGGATCGTGAGCGCCAAGGGCCGCGTGATTGGTGCCGGTCCCTACGACAACTTCATCCAGACCGACGCCTCCATCAATCCCGGGAACAGCGGCGGTCCCCTGCTCAATCTCCAGGGCGAGGTTGTGGGGATCAATTCCGCCATCGTGGCCCAGGGACAGGGCATCGGCTTTGCCATTCCCAGCAGCATGGCCAAGGATATCATTTCCCAGCTCAAGGAATATCAGACGGTCAAGCGCGGCTGGCTAGGGGTGACCATTCAGAATGTGGACGAGGACACGGCACAGGCCCTGGGGCTTTCCGAACCCGGAGGCGCCCTGGTGGCCTCGGTGAAAGAGGGCGATCCGGCTGACAAGGCCGGAATCCAGGCCGGGGATGTCATTCTCGAGGTCAATGGTGAAACCATCGAGGGCGCCAGAGACCTTACCCGGGTTATAGGCCGGATGGCTCCCGAGGAGAAAGCCCGGATCGTCCTTTGGCGCGAGGGCGAGAAGAAAGAGGTCACGGTCGAGGTCGGCCGACGGGATAAGCAGCTCGCCCAGGACGAACAGCAAGAGGAACCCTCCGAGGCCGGGGTGCAGGGTATGCGCCTCAGGCAGCTCAGGCCCGAGGAAGCCCGTTCCCTGGGGATGCAGTCGCCTCGGGGGCTGGTGATTACAGGGATCCAGCAGGGCTCTGCCGCTCATCAGGCTGGGCTCAGGCCCGGTGACGTGATCCTGCAGGCCAATGGCCGGCCCGTGAGCGAGGTGCAGGAATTCAAAACCGTCGTGGAGCAGGCCCAGGAAAAGGGTGTGGTCCTCCTGTTGATCAATCGGGAGGGGCAGAATCTCTTCCGCGCCCTCAGGATGCAGTAGGAATGCAGGAGGGCGCGGTTTCCGTCGCCACAGGGGCCAAGATCAACATTTGCCTCGAGATTCTGGGGGTGCGAAATGACGGATATCACGAGCTCCGGAGTCTTTTTGCCCCTGTGGCCAATCCAAGCGATACGCTGCATCTGAGCTCCCTGCCCCGGAGCGGGGAGCTCGCTCTGTCCTGTTCCGTCCCGGAGCTGGAAGACAAAACGAACATCCTCCACAAGGCCTATGAAGCCTTTGCCGCTGCTACAGGCGAGCGACCGGGCGTTGAGGTCTTCCTGGAAAAGGGGATCCCAGCTGGATCCGGATTGGGCGGGGCGAGCGCAGACGCTGCAGCGCTGATCGGCTATTTGAATGAGCAGGTCACCTCAGCGGCGCGTCTGAAGTATCGGGAGCTGCTGCCTGTCGCCGCTTCCGTGGGCTCGGACGTGCCTTTCTTCCTGATGAATGGCCCAGCCTGGGTGACAGGGGCGGGGGAAAAGGTGGCCGTCGCGGAGGCAGAGCCCACATTGGAAGGGCTTGTGATTGTCTGTCCGGACATCGTCGTCTCCACCGCCTGGGCCTACAGGGAATACGACAGGAGGGTGGCTGCCGGAGAGGGATTCGAGTCCTTGACAAGGCAAAGCAAAGCATTTAAAGATTGTTTCTGTTCCAGCGGCCAGCTGTGGCGCAATGATTTCGAGGCGGTCGTCCTTCCAGCCTACCCAGAATTGCGCTCCTTAAAATATAGCCTATTCCAGCTCGGGGCCAGGGCGGTTACCCTGAACGGCTCCGGCAGCTCACTGACGGCGCTTTTCCCGACGAGTGCGACTGTTGAGCGCTGTCAGGGCTTTTTGGAGCAATACGGTTTAGCTCATTACTTTGCCGCGTGATATCGGACTGGGGTGTAGCCAAGTGGTAAGGCAACGGGTTTTGGTCCCGTGATTCGGGGGTTCAAATCCTCCCACCCCAGCCATTTTTTATCCTGCCGAAAGGGGCCCAGGAAGGCCCGCATTCCTCCCGTATTTCGGAGCGAGTTCCTTTTTCCCGACGACAGGGCCCAGAGTGAGGTGTGCGGCAGGGCAGGGATGCAGATGAAAACGGTCTGCGGAAGGATCCTCCAAGGACTTCCCGGCGGTCTTCGTGCGTTGAAGGCAGTATGAGGCCATGGCGGCGGAGGACAAGGCAACAAACAGGAGAAGAAGGGAGAGAAGAGCGGGTATGTCGGATTACAAGAATCTCAAGCTGATAACCGGCAATTCGAATCCGGACCTTGCCCGGTCCATTTCGGAGAATCTGGGCTGCCCTCTTACGCCCACTGTCGTGGAGTCCTTCAGCGACGGCGAGATCAAGGTGGAGATCGGGGACAACGTACGCGGAAGCGATGTTTTCGTCGTTCAGTCCACGTGCGCACCGGTGAATACGAGCATCATGGAGCTCTCCCTGATGATCGACGCCCTGAAGCGGGCCAGCGCGAACAGAATCACCGCTGTCGTCCCTTACTACGGGTATGCGCGGCAGGACCGAAAAGTGGTTCCGCGGGTGCCCATAAGCGCCAAGATGGTCGCTGACTTTATCTCCACGGCCGGCACGAGCCGTCTGCTGACTATCGATCTGCACGCGGGCCAGATCCAGGGCTATTTTGACTTGCCTGTGGACAATCTCTATGCCTCCAAGGTTTTGTTGGACTATCTGGAGGATTTCAACGACAATCTGGTGATCATTTCCCCGGACGCCGGGGGCACGGAGCGAGCCAGGGCCTATGCCAAGCGCCTCGATGCCGGTCTCGCGATCGTGGATAAGCGGCGCGACGCCCCAAACAAGGCCGAAGCGATGAACGTCATCGGCGATGTCGAGGATAAATGCGCAATCATTGTCGACGACATGATCGATACTGCAGGCACGCTTGTGACTGCGAGCAAGGTCCTCCACGATAAAGGGGCCAAGTCCGTATTGGCCTGCGCGACGCACCCGGTTCTCTCCGGGCCTGCCATAGAGCGTATCGAGAACTCCGAGCTGAACCAGGTCATTGTCACGGACACAATACCCTTGAGCCTTGAAGCCCAACAAAGCGACAAGATCAAGGTCGTTTCCGTGGCCGAGCTTCTGGGGCAGGCGGTGGCCAATATCCACAGGGAGTCCTCGGTGAGTCTCCTCTTTTCCTGATAGAGAAGGGGGGTTGGCAATTCATCCGGGCCGAGGCGGTCATGATGAATATCCCCTTTTTCGTCCTCGGCGGGTATTTTGTGACACGAGGTCCACTCGACAGATAAAAAGGGCAAAAGCCCTTTCCAGGAGTAAAAGAAGCCCTAAGGAGATAATCATGACGGAAAATGTCTCACTGCAGGCCGAGCAGAGAAACAATCGGGGCAAGACTCAGACCAAGAAGCTTCGGAAAGAGGGTATGGTCCCGGGCATATACTATAACCGTGAGGGAACGAATATTCCCCTCACAGTTGGATACGGCGCTGTGCAGGCGGCATATGAGCGCGCTCAGAACCAGGTTATTTATTTGCAGCTTAAGAATGAGGACGGGACGGAGAGTGCCAAGCCGTCTCTGATCTGGGATGTCCAGTTCCACCCCACAAAGGGTTTGATCGAGCACATCGACTTTGTGGGCGTGGACATGAGCCGGGAAGTGAAGATGGAAATCCCGGTTGAATACGTCGGCGCGGACGTTGTGGCCGACAAGGGCGAATCCCCCATCGTGTATCGCGAGACCGTGCCCGTTTCCTGCCTTCCGGGAAACATTCCGGAAAAGATCGAGGTGGATATCAGCGAGCTGGATGCCGGTGACACTGTCTATTTTAGTCAGCTCTCACTCACCAAGGGCGTTTCCAGGGATGCTTCGGAAGATTTGTGGATTGTCGGCGTTTCCGCGACTCACTCCGAGCAGTCGGATTCCGGGGAGGAAGAGCAGGGAAGGGCAGGAGAGGAAGAGGG
>CAYNCR010000040.1:0-8897 GCA_964395575.1 uncultured Desulfohalobiaceae bacterium | reverse complement strand
GCCTTCCGAAAAGCCCTCTCTCAACCTGGCGTTAAACTCAAGCCCGAAAGCGACAGAAAAGAGCCCAAGATTGAAGGGCCCCCGGTAGCCGACCTGTTGCTGAAAAGTCCCTGGACCTTGGCTCTTTGCGGCAATGGAGCCGTTTTTCCTGTGCGCAATGTGCTTGAGGAATCGTTTTTGAATGCTGTTTATGGCATGAATGAAAGATCCTCATAGGCTGCACTGCTCGGGAACCTCTTGTGGCCTTTTTTTAGAACGCGGATGGCATACAACGGATTGATTGTCGGTCTGGGGAATCCCGGACGCAAATACGAGGGCACGAGACACAATTTCGGCTTTGCCGTGTTGGAAACCCTGTTGGATCGTGGCAAGGAGCACGGGGAGGTTAGCCGGATCGAGAAATCCAGGCGCTTTTCCCTCCATGCGTGGCGTCCCGACGAAGACGGGAAGTGGCTGCTCACGCGCCCCTATAGCTATATGAATCGAAGCGGAGAGCCTCTGGCGCATCTGATCCGCAAATTCGGCATCCCTCCCCAGAGTTTGCTCGTTGTCCACGACGATCTTGATCTGCCCTTCGGGCGTCTCCGCCTGAAATTCGACTCCGGGCTTGCCGGGCACAATGGATTGCGGTCCATAGCCGATAAGCTGGGGACCAAGGCGTTTTACAGGCTCCGTATGGGTATAGGCCGATCAGGACCCCGTAGGGGATCCGGCGCCAACTATGTCCTTTCCTCCTTTTCTTCCGAAGAAAAAAGAATCCTTCCGGATATACTGGACGAAGCCGAGCGCGGCATCAGGCTCTTTTGTACCCGTGGCCAGGACACGGCCATGAACAGGATACACAGCCTGGACCGTTCCTTCACGGAAGCGGATACATACTGACCCTCTTGCGAGGCCCGCTTTCCCGATTCCATGGCGCTCCCGCAATAGACGCGAAGAATGTTTCATGGTAAGGGAAAAGTATAAACCTTTTCAGCCATTGCGGGAAAGCTGGATACGGCCAAGCACAATCCGGTGTCGAGGTACCCAGACGCCGGAAGTGAGGGTGAGCGGTGTTCGAGAAGGATCAATTGGTTGTCTATCCGGCCCAGGGAGTGGGTCGAGTGGAAGGAATCCAGTCCTACGAAATCGGCGGAGTGGAAAGTGACTTCTATGTCGTTCGGATTCTGAGCAATAACGCGACACTTCTTGTTCCCACCACGAATGCCACCGGAGTCGGACTGCGCGGCATTTGCGACGCCGAATACGGTCGCAAGGTCCTCGATTCCCTGCATGACTGGGCCGATTTCAAGGGATATGCCGGGCTGAACTGGAACAGGCGCTACAGGGAATATTCCGAGAAGCTCAAGAGCGGCGACCTGGTTGATGTCGCCTATGTGCTCAAAGAGCTGATCCTTATATCCAGGAACAAGGACCTCTCCTTTGGCGAGCGCAGGCTCATGGAACAGGCCATGGGACTGATTACCACAGAGCTTTCCTTCGTTTTGGACAGGGACAGGGAAACCCTCCAACAGGAGATCGAGATGATCTTTAACTGGACAGAGGGAGACGACGGAGAATAGAGAACAGGCTGCGGAGATGATGCTTGCCCATGTTCCGGGGCGCGGGGATGCGGAACAAAAACCGCGATATCTTGGAATATTCGGAATGCCATGGCAGCACGGCCATAAGAGATCTTGCTTGTGCCGGTTTTCCGTTGAACAGCACGGCTTTCCAGGAGCCCAGTGAGCGATCCCGAAGCCGATCTCTCGTTCAGCTCTTTCGACCCTTCGCCTGACGCACGGCCGGGAATTGCTCGGCCCGCACGGCAACTCGCCTCGCCATTCATGAAATTTTTTTGTGTATTCGCAATGCAGCCGACGGATGCTTGGTCCCAGGGGACGCTTTGTGACTGTGCAGGGCTGCAATGAAGAGCATCCAGTCACTGTCGTTCTCAACTTGCGCGAGCCCACCGCGATTCTCCTTGCCGCGAGGCGGATAGCTATTCGCGCCGTTTGCAGGCGGGCGTTGCATGTCGTCATCGGCCGCTTTGGGGCAGACAGACGGATATAAGTGCCTATCTGTCTCTGCTGGACGGCCCCGTACTATTCGCCGAGCCATTCATGGAAGGAAAGAGTGAAATTCGGATGGAATGCTTGTCCGGCCGGTTGGAGATCCCCCTTCTTCCGGCCAGGTCGAGGATCAAGTGAAACCTCAAAGGAATACGTCGACGCTGGAGTACTGTATGGCATCAGTTATGATGAATCTTTCGGACATGAAAAATAAGTCCATGAATGAGCTCATGGATCTGGCAGTCAGCTACAACGTGGAAAACCCGAGCAGTCTGCGGAAACAGGAGCTCATATTTGCCATTCTTCAGGCTTATTCCCTGCAGAACGGGGATATCATGGGTGAGGGGGTGCTGGAGATACTGCCCGACGGATTCGGTTTTCTCCGTTCGCCCATGTATAATTATATGCCAGGGCCTGACGATATCTATGTCTCTCCCTCCCAGATCCGCAAGTTCGGATTGCGCAAGGGTGATGTCGTCTCCGGCCAGATTCGGCCCCCCAAGGAAGGTGAGCGGTACTTCGCCCTGCTCAAGGTCCAGCAAGTGGGGTATTCCACTCCGGAGGAATCGAAGAAGCTCGTCCTCTTCGACAATCTGACCCCGATCTATCCGGACGAGAAGTTTGTCCTGGAGAAGGGCAAGGATAACTATTCCGCCCGGATTCTTGATCTCATCGCGCCCATCGGGAAAGGACAGCGCGGACTTATCGTCTCTCCCCCCAAAACGGGCAAGACGATGCTTCTGCAGACAATCGCCAACTCCCTCATGGTCAATCATCCCGATGCCTACCTTATTGTTCTGCTTATTGACGAGCGCCCCGAGGAAGTGACCGACATGGAGCGCACCGTGGACGGAGAGGTGATCAGCTCCACTTTTGACGAGCCCCCTCAGCGCCATGTTCAGGTTGCCGATATGGTCAACGAGAAGGCCAAGCGCCTGACCGAGCGGGGGTACGACGTGGTCATCCTGCTGGACAGCATTACCCGGTTGAGCCGCGCCTTCAACGCTGTCACCCCCTCGTCCGGCCGTATTCTTTCCGGAGGCCTGGATGCCAACGCCCTGCAGCGCCCCAAGCGTTTCTTCGGAGCGGCACGGAATATCGAGGAGGGCGGGAGTCTTTCCATTATCGCCACCGCCCTGGTGGACACAGGCTCACGCATGGACGAGGTCATTTTCGAGGAGTTCAAGGGCACCGGGAACATGGAGGTCTTTCTGGACCGCAACCTCTCGGAGAAGCGCACCTTCCCCGCTATTGACGTCAGCCGCTCCGGCACACGGAGGGAGGAGGTCCTGCTTTCCGAGCACGTGCTGAATCGTGTATGGATCCTGCGGAAGGTGCTGTCCACGATGAATTCCGTTGACAGCATGGATTTCCTGTTGGATAAAATGAAAGGGACCAAGAGCAATCAGGAATTTCTGGACATGATGAATAAGTAGCTCCTCCCCGCATCCCCTCGAGCGGTAGGGACAGGCTTTGCCTTCCAGGCCGTTAAAGCTTGCAATCCGGCTTGGGTGCCGGTTGCACCGTCTTCCGCCTCTTTCCTTGTCTCGAGGCGTTCGCATGCGAATGCGGGGATCGGAGCGAGAGAGGAGATCGTTCTGTTTGCAAAGGGGAAAGCCCTGTGCTGCTTCTTCCTCGTTGTCCTGTTCGTTGTGGTTGCGCCTGTCGTGCCGACACAGGCCTTCGGCGATTTCAGCCTCGAGGACGAGGCCGAGCTGGGTCAAAAGTTCAATATCCTGGTACGTTCCCGCTTCCCTTTGATCCACGATCCCATTGTCGTGAATCAGGTCCAGGATATCCTGACCCGAGTCACGCAAACCCTGCCTTCTCAGCCCTTTGACACCACTTTGGGGATCCTCCGTGACGGTTCCGTCAACGCCTTTGCCGCGCCCGCCGGATACGTTTTCGTCAACAGCGGGCTTATTCTGGCCATGCGGAGCGAGGACGAGCTTGCCGCGGTGCTGGCCCATGAAATGGCCCATGTCACGGAACGTCATATAGCCAGAAACATCGAGCGCTCCCAGACGATCAATCTGGCCACACTGGCCGGAGTCCTTGCCGGAGTGATGCTGGGCGGAGGCTCGGAAGCCGGCCAGGCCCTTGCCGTGGGCTCAATGGCGAGCGGACAGGCCGCGGCTTTGAAATACAGCAGGGACGATGAGCGCGAAGCGGATCATCTGGGCCTGCAGTATCTTGCCCGTTCCGGGTACGATCCAGAGGGAATGGCCAGGGCCTTTGAGCGGATCAAGGAGCGGATGAGGCTGAGCGGGTCCGGAGGCCGCCCGGCATATATGTCCACACACCCCGGCGTGACAGAGCGGATCGGCTATATACGCGACGTGGCGCAGCGCCTCAAGGGAGGCACGAGCTGGGATTCCGGTCCCGACCGGCGCTTCCTGAAGGTCCAGACCCTGCTCCGGGCCCGATATACAGATGCCGAGTCCGCCTGGAACTATTTTCGGCAGTATGAGGGGAACTCCTGCTTCCGCCGCCTGGGCAGCGGAATCGCCGCTGCGCGGCTCAATCGGATCGACAGGGCCAAGGAGCTGCTCCAGGGGGAGCCCCCGTGCGAGCATATAAGCGCGCTGTGGCACAGGGAGCTGGGCAGGTTCCACTTCGGGCTGGGACAATTCGACAAGGCCCGCTCCCACCTGAAGAAGGCCCTTGATGAGTCGCCTGACGACTATATGGCCCTTTTCTTTCTGGCCAGGATCATGGGGGAGAAGGGCGAGATCGACAAAGCCGAGGAAGCCCTGCAACGGGTGATCCGCTATGTTCCCACCGACGCCCAGGTGCACAGGACCCTGGGCAGGATCCTCGGAAGATCCGGAGATACATTCTCCGGGTATCTCCATTACGCCTATGCCGCTTTGTACAGAAACCGCAAAGAGAAATGCGCGGCTTATCTGGACAAGCTCAGGCAATTGGCGGAGTCGGGTGAGCAGCGGCAAAAGCTGGAGCGATTCGAAGAGAAATATGAGGTCCGCAAGAAATACTGGTAGTCGCTGCCCCCTGCAATGGTTTTCGGGCCCGCGCCTTGCTTGCGTCGTGGCTCATCAGCCCTGAATAATAGGTTTTTCCAGGGCCGCAGATCAGGGTGGAAACTCTTGGCATGCCGAGCGCACGGTCCTGAAAAAGCTGATTCCTTGACAGAAAGCGTGATTTCCAGGTAGTTCCAAAGCGGACATTGCGGAGAAATATACGGAGTTTTCCCTGAGCCCCGCTCGGTCAGAACGGAAAGGCTAGGGAAACACTCCTTTTTTTCGGCCATGCGCCCCGAGCCTGTGCGAGGATCGCTGCAAAGGGCGTTTGCAAGCAGTGCTGTGCAAAGTTTTCGCGAAAAGGAACGATAAACCAACAGGAGTCGACTATGCTCGGTGAAAATCTCGCCTTCGCCATGGGGGCACAGGGCGGAGCAGGCGGAGAGGGCAATCCCCTGGTTGCCTTTCTTCCCCTGATCATTCTCTTCGTTATTTTCTATTTCCTGCTGATCCGGCCCCAGCAGAAGAAGGCGAAGGAGCACAGGGAAATGCTCGGCAGCCTCCAGAAAGGCGACTATGTGGTCACCGGTGGAGGGCTCTACGGCAGAATCACTTCCATATCCGAGGATGATGTGTTGACCCTCGATTTGGGGGACAACGTGGAAGTCAAGGTCAATCGGAACTATATTTCCAGCAAGACGGACAAGAAAGTCATCTCCTCGGGCAAAAAGGGCTAGTCCGCCTCGAGCGGTCAGCTCGGCGACTGGCGTTCCCGTGCCCGCCCTCCAAGGGCCGGAAGGCAACGTCGTGACCTGCGTGCCTTCCCTGCCCCGCACGCGCTCGGTACCCGGATCGAGGCGCCGGATTAGCGCGCTGGCGCGTCGAAACAGGCCGATTTTTGGATACGCCGCAGCCTCGACAAGCTTCATAAAGGAAATCCTCGTATGCGCATCAGCCTGACCTACAGAGTCATTCTATCAGCTCTTGTCATCGGCCTGGCCCTTATCTATTCCCTGCCTACGTTCCTGGGGGATGAAAATCCCCTGCAAAGCCTTCTGCCCAACAAAGAGGTCAAGCTTGGTCTGGATCTGAAGGGCGGGATGAGCCTCACCCTCGGGGTGGACATGGACAAGGCCCTTTCCAACTCCCTGGGGCAAATGGGGGAGAACCTGCGGGTTCAGGCCAAGGACGAGGATATCGTGATTATCCGGCCCAGGGTGGTAGGCAACAACCGCTTGCGTTTCTTTCTCCTGGATGCGGACAAGGCGGATCAGCTGGAGCGCATCATCGAGCGGAACTTTAACCAGGAGCTGTCCATCCAGAACAGGGAAAGCATGGGCCAGAAAAGGCTGCAGTATACCCTGGCCATGACCGAGAAATACCGGAAAAAGCTCCGGGACATGACCCTGGATCAGGCCCTGAAGGTCATGCGGAACCGGATCAATGAATTCGGTGTATCCGAGCCGGATATCAGGAAGATGAAGGGCAATCGGATCCAGGTCCAATTGCCCGGATTGGAGAATACCGAGCGCGCGGTGGAGCTGGTGAAGCAGACCGCCCACCTGGAGTTCAAGCTTGTGAATGAGGAAGTGGACCCGAAAAAGGCGGCCCAGGGCCAGACTCCCCCCGGGACGGAAGTGTTCTATTTTTCCGGTCAAGGCCCGGATAGCAAGAATCCGAAGCCCATCGTCCTGGATAAACAGCCATTAATGACCGGGCAGCACATCGCCGACGCAAGCGTTGCCTTCAACCGCTACAACCAGCCCTATGTCTCCGTGACCTTCGACGATCAGGGCGCGCGTATCTTCGAGCGTGTCACAGGGAACCATGTGAACGAGCGCATGGCCATCGTCCTGGACAACAAGGTCTATTCCGCGCCCACGATTCAGGAGAAAATCCGGGGCGGCAAGGCGAGCATCACGGGCAAATTTTCGGATAAGGAGGCCCATGATCTGGCCATCGTTCTTCGGGCCGGGTCCCTGCCGGCACCGGTGAATGTCCTGCACGAGCGAAGCGTGGGCCCCTCTCTGGGGCAGCAGTCCATCCAGCAGGGAGTTACGGCCCTGGCAGTGGGCGGCCTCCTCGTTCTGATCTTTGCGGTTGTCTACTACGGCATCGGCGGCGTGATCGTGGATCTTCTGCTCGGCTTCAACCTGCTCATCATCATTGCGGTCCTGGCCGGATTCGGGGCAACCCTGACCTTGCCGGGCATCGCGGGCATCATTCTCCTGGTTGGAACGGCCATGGATGCGAGTGTGCTCATTTTCGAGCGGATACGCGAGGAGCTGCGGAGGGACATGAGCCCTGCCAAGGCCGTGGACGAGGGTTTTACACGTTCCTCGTTGACCATTATGGACGCCAATGTGACCACGATCCTGGCCGCGCTTATCCTCTATCAGTTTGGAACAGGGCCCATACGCGGCTTTGCAGTGACTCTGTCCATCGGGACCCTGGCCTCCATGTTCACGGCGATATTCGTATCCAGGGCCTTCTTCGAGCTCTGGGTCAAACGCAAGCGTCCCGGAAGCAGCCTGAAGCTATAACCTATCGGTCTGCTGCCGACTGAATTCGACAAGTGCCTCCGGACCACCAAGCGCAAAGGAAGCCCCCTATGGGTCTGCAGATTATCAAGCCTCACACCGCGATCGATTTCATGAGCAGGCGGAAAGTCGCCGCACTGATTTCCGGAATTGTTATTCTTCTGGGCCTGGCAGGGATCATCTACCAGGGTGGCCTGAAATTCGGGATCGATTTCGCCGGCGGGATCAACGTCCAGGTCAAGTTCGACCGCGATATCGACGTGGGCGAGCTCAATGGCGTTCTCGAAGGAGCCGGCCTGCCCGATCTCAGGGCGCAGCGCTTCGGTCAGAGCGGCAAGCACCAGTATCTGCTCCGCATCCCTTCGGGGACGTACGCTCCGGAAGAGGTGCGCAGCACGATCCAGAAACAGCTGGATCAGGGTCTGGAAGCGGATTATTCCATCCAGCGTCTGGAAATGGTGGGGCCCAAGGTGGGCGAGGATCTCAAGAACAAGGCTATGCAGGCCCTGTTCTACGCCGTATTGCTCATCTCCATCTACATATCCGGACGCTTTGAGCAGAAGTGGGGACTGGCCGGCGTCATGGCCGGAGGTCTCCTCGGCGGGGTCTACGTGCTTCAGCTCATCGGACTCCCAGTGGGCTATTTGGCCTTGGCCGCTCTGGTCATTACAGTGGGGATGTGCTGGTATCTGCGCCTCAATTACGCTCTAGGGGCTGTTGCGGCCCTAGTGCACGACATCGTGATCACCGTGTGCATCCTGACCCTGTTGGGCAAGGACTTCGAGCTGAGCACCGTGGCGGCCCTGTTGACCATCATGGGCTATTCCCTGAACGACACCATCGTCAACTTCGACCGTGTCCGGGAAAATCTGCGGGTTAAGTCCCCGCCTCCCTTGGGCGAGGTGATCAATCGAAGCATCAATCAAATGCTTAGCCGCACACTGATCACGTCCGGCACGACCCTCCTTGTGGTTCTGTCCCTGGTTATCCTGGGCGGCGGAGTCATCCACGACTTCGCCCTGGCCCTGCTTATCGGTGTGATCGTGGGGACCTACTCCTCTATTTATATCGCTGGCTCGCTGCTTCTGGGAATCGGTCCCACTCCCGAGTCCGAGGACTCCGGCGAAACAGAAGGAAGCGGGGCCTGAGCGAGAAGCCCGGTCCAACAGCCGTATCCGTTCGATGGATTGTCATGCGGCTGTTGGACCGCACTCCTTTGTTCCCTTGCTGCTGAGCCGTGAGAAAACGGCTGCAGCCATTCCCCTCCTTTTTTTGTATGAAAATGTTTCCAATAGCTTGAATTATATGGAGATACAGCGCGGGAA
>CAYNCR010000039.1:0-14681 GCA_964395575.1 uncultured Desulfohalobiaceae bacterium | reverse complement strand
AAAAATCAAGGCAACAATTTCAGAGCATTGATTGACGCACAGGATGTGGCAGGCCATAATTAAAATAGATTATTCCTCTTAAGAAGGTCTTGTCTGGACGATCCCAGAGCCTCATGCGGGATGATCGGTGAAACAAGTTTTTTTGCACGGCTCCCAAGAGTTATTGACACAAGCTGAGAGAAGGCAATCGGATATGAGTCAGACACTCGCCGGAAAGATTATCAGCTCCCACCTCGTCGACGGGGTCATGGAGCCCGGACGGGAGATCGGCATCTCCGTGGACCACACCCTGGTCCAGGACGCCACCGGAACCATGGTCTACCTTGCCTTTGAAACCCTGGATATCCCCAGGGTCAAGGCCGACCTCTCGGTCAGCTACGTGGACCACAACATCATCCAGACGGACAACAAGAACGCGGACGATCACAGGTACTTGTACTCCGCAGCCAAAAAGTTCGGGAGCGTGCTATCGCCCCCTGGCAACGGCGTCTCCCACCATGTTCATCGCCAGCGTTTCGGGGTTCCCGGCAAGAGCCTGCTGGGATCGGACAGTCATACCACCACCGGAGGCTGTCTCAGCATGCTGGCCATCGGCGCGGGCGGCGTCGACGTAGCCCTGGCCATGGCCGGACGTCCCTTCCACCTCACCATGCCCCGCATCTGGGGCATTTACTGCACCGGGACCCTGCAGCCCTGGGTCTCCGGAAAGGACGTCATTCTGGAGCTGTTGCGCCGCTTTTCCGTCAAAGGCGGATTGGGGCGGATCATGGAATTCTACGGCCCCGGCGTGGCCAACCTGGACATGAGCGCCCGGGCGACCATCGCCAACATGGGCGTGGACATGGGAGCGACCGGGATCATCTTCCCCTCCGACGATGTCACCAGGGAATATCTGCGCCTGCAGGATCGGGAGGAGCAGTGGCAGGAGCTTTCCGCCGACCCTGACGCACGGTTTGACGAGGTCACCGAGCTGGAGCTGGACCGGATCGAGCCCCTAGTCGCCTGCCCCTACAGCCCGGACAACGTCCGGCCCGCCTCCGAGCTGGGGGATGTGGAGCTCTCGCAAGTGGTGGTGGGCTCCTCCACCAACGGCTCCTATCGCGATATCATGATGGCCGCCGAGATCCTGAAGGGGCGAAGGGCCCACGAGACGATCAGCCTGGACATCAATCCGGGAAGCAGACAGGTCATGGAGAACGCGACCCACATGGGGGGCCTCCAGGATCTGATCCACGCGGGGGCCCGCTTGCATCAGGCCGGTTGCCTTGGCTGCATCGGGATGGGCCAGGTCCCCGCCACCGGGACCAACTCCCTGCGCACCTTCCCCCGAAATTTCAAGGGCCGCAGCGGCCTCCAGGAAGACCATGTCTATCTCTGTTCCCCGGAGGTCGCGGCTGCCTCCGCGCTGAACGGCCGCATCACGGATCCCCGGACCCTGGGTGACTGCCCGGAGGTGCCCTATCCCGAAAAATACACCTACAGCCCTGACTGGTTCATTCGGCCGGCCCCGTCTTCAGAGGACGTCGAAATCGTCAGGGGGCCCAACATTCAGCCCATGCCGCTCTTCCCGGAGCTGGACGACGATCTGGAGGGCCGGATGCTCCTCAAGGTGGGGGACAATATCAGCACGGACCATATCCTCCCCGCGGGCAATCGCATTCTGCCCCTGCGCAGCAACATCCCGGAAATCAGCAAATACGTCTTCGAGGCGATCGACGAGGAATTTCCCCGAAAAGCGGCGCAGGAAGGCGGGGGAATCGTCGTGGGCGGGGAGAACTACGGCCAGGGATCCTCCCGGGAGCATGCCGCTTTGGCTCCGCGGTACCTGGGCATCCGGGCCAAGCTGGCCAAGAGCTTTGCCCGGATCCACAAGGCGAACCTGGTCAATTTCGGCATCGTGCCCCTGGAGTTCGAAGATCCCGGCGACTACGACCGCGTCGAATCCGGCGGACACATCCGTATTCCGGAGATCCGGAAGGCCGTCACCGAGGGCGATGAACGGATAGTCGCCCGGACCGAGCAGGGGGAAATAGGCCTTGCGATCCGGCTCACCCATCGGGAAAGGGAGACTGTCGCGGCCGGGAGCGCCCTGAATCGGGTCCGCAAGGAGATGGCTTCGGAATAGGGCTACACGGGCACCCCTTTCCCTGGGGGATGAAGACACCCATGGAGAGGCTTTAATGCCATGTGGCCGCTTCAGAGGAATTCGTGGCCCAGGTAACGGGAGGACGTGATAAGGACACCGATTGCCGGTTGCCGTTTGAGAATATCCAATCCAATACCCAGGAGGTAAACAATGACCGATCAGACCAAGAAGAACCTGGAGGAGGCTTTCACTGGCGAATCCAAGGCCAACCGGAAGTATCTCGCCTACGCCCGGAAAGCGGATGCCGAGGGATATCCGAACATCGCCAGGCTCTTCCGGGCCGTCGCCGAGTCGGAAACCATTCACGCCCACAATCACCTGGAGGTGATAGGCGGAGTCGGATCAACCAAGGAGAACGTCGAGGATGCCTGGCGCGGGGAGAAGGACGAGTACAACTCCATGTATCCCATGTTCATCGACCAGGCGGAACGGGACGCGAACAGCCAGGCCAAGACCACCTTCTTCTGGGCCCAGGAGGCGGAGAACGTGCACGCCGACTTCTACGACAAGGCAGCTCAAGCCATGCAGCAGGGCGGCGACGTGGAGCTGCAGGAGATGCACATCTGCACCGTGTGCGGCTATACCGTGGAGGGCGAGCCTCCCGGGAAATGCCCCATATGCGGCAAGGGCAAGGAAATGTTCAAGCCTGTCCGCTAGCACCAAAACCGGCCGTGCGAGGAAGTCGATATGGAACAGGACACGGACGCGCAGTGCGTCTTCGGCGGCGCCGCGAAGGAGCGCGACAGGGTCGGCGTCTGGGGCTTCGGCAACGTCTCCCGGGACGTGGTCCATTCCCTGGCGGACGAGCGGCTGGGCAAGGAGATTGTCTTCTATGCCCGGCCCAAGAACGCCTATCCCAACCGGGCCCAGGCCTGGATCGACGACTTCAAGGCCAACGCCTACCATGCCCCCCGCATGCGCGGGACCAACTCCGTGGAGGACATGGCCGGGCTGGACGTCATCTTCGTCGGGGTGGGCGTTCCCCGCAAGCCCGGCCAGAGCCGCCGCGACCTCCTGAAGCAGAATACGGAGATCATCGCCGCGACCTCGGAGCAGATCCGCAAGCTCTACCAGGGCTGCTCCAGTGAGGATCTGCCGGTTCTGGTCTATATGGGCAACCCTGTGACGGCCATGACCTGGGTGGGGTACAGGGTCACCGGGTTCCCCAGACAGAACATCATGGGTCAGGCGGGGAACCTGGACACCCGAAGAATCTGCCACGCGGTTTCCCATGAGTTGGGGATCTCCGGCGCCGGGATGCAGGGAATCGTCTTCGGAGAGCACGGTGATTCCATGGTGGCCGCCCCCCGCTTCTTCAGCGCGGGCGGCATTCCCCTGGATGTGCTGGCCAAGAGCGTGGGCGTCGAACAGTCCCGCATTGAGGAGATCATGGAAAAGGCCAAGAAAGGGGGGACCCACTTCGTGAACGAGACGGGCCAGAGCGCGTCCACAGGGCCGTCAAAGGCGGTGTGCGACATGCTCAGGTGCGTCATTTCCGGACAATCCGAGATCCAGTCGGTCATCGCCGTCCTTGAGAACGAGTACGGACTGATTGGGGCGGATGACGGCCTCGACTCCATGAGCTTCGGGGTACCCGCCCTTATCGGTTCCTACGGCGTGGAGCGAATCTACGAGTTGCCTGTAGAGGACATACGCGAGCAGCTCCAGCGCTCCGCTTCCCTGGTCAAGGACGACATTCTGGCCACGGGCGAGCTCCTCCGGGAAATGAACTACATATCCTGATCTGCCGGCATCGATCCCGGAATACCCAGAGAACATACGTATGTACAACCGCAGGGACTTGAGTGAAGAAGCGCTCGCGGACATGCTCCCCCGGGTAATGGGGACGCAGCATCCGGATAACGTTTCCGCGGTCCCCTTCGGGGACTCGCCGTTCGTGACTCGGTTCATGGAGGAGGACGAGGTCCTGTACAACATCGGGACCCTGGACATCCGGGAGCTGATGATCGACTACGAGCGGAAGAAGGGCGATGTCACGCCGCTCTGGGACTGGATCCACAAGTGTCATTCCTGCCTCCTGGAGCGAGCGATCGGCACCGACTTCCATTTTACGCCCCGCATTCCCAACGGGGACACGGAACGGGACGACCCCTACTTCTGGCAGAGCATGGGCATTTTCATCAATGCCCTGCTGGTGATGAACACTACCGGGCTGCCCGGCATCGCCTTCAAGGAATTCATCGTCCCGGATGTGCGCGACGGAGCCACAGTAGCCAAGACGGAAAAGCACATTCTGCAGCGCTACTCCCTGCAGCGCGCCCAATACGAGGAATACGGGGACAACTCGAGCTTCCCCTTCCAGGACGACTTCTTCGTCCAGGGCATTCCCCTCCTGGAGACGGTAGAAACCCTGATCGATCCGGAGCCGATCTGGAGCGGGCTCATCGAGGCCAGACAGAGATTGATCGGGCGGGAAACCTTTGTCCAGCGCAGTTTCATCGCCCGAAGCGATCCGGCCCTGAAGGCGGGCATGCTCACCGCCTTGCTCGCGGCACGGGTAAATCTGGCCAAGGGACGCATGTATGAGCGCGCCCACGGGGTTCGAATTCCGCAGATCCTGGGCATCGGGTCCGCGGCCTTTCGGGGTGGCCTGCTTCCCGAAACGCGGACCATCGACCGGATCCTGGCCACATATCCCGGCATCGCAACCGTTACCGTACAGTCCGCTTTTCGCTACGACTTCCCCCAGGATCGGGTAATCCAATCCGTTCGGGAGCTGTACCGCAAAATCCGCTCCGGATGGATGGACCGCCATGCCATAGCCGATCCGCCCCTGGAGAATCTGCAGCAGGCCGGTTCGACGGCATCCGTGCTCAAGGAGCGCTACGAGGCCTCATTCCGGGAGCTCATGCCCCTTTTGTCGCGAATCATCCCGGACATCCCCAGTCACAGGGAACGCTACCAGGATATTTCCGTATCCGGAGAAAGCCGCCGGGTCGGCGGCTTTCCCGCGGTCCGGGCCATCAAGTTCGGCGCTGCCTGCTATACCGCGGGGATCCCGCCAGGTGTGCTGGGTCTCCGGGGCTGGTTCGCACTGGACCCGAGCCAACAGGACATGGTCAGCCGTTTGTGTCCCGAGTTTCCCTTTTGGATCGCGCAGGAGCTCTCCTGGCTCAACGAGGACAATCTGCGGGCCTTTCGAGACGAGTACGGTCTGACCGCCATTGACGAGGATGTCGAGGCCGCCCGCACCCTGGCTTCGGAGTGGAGCGCAGACCGGGAGCACCAAAAAATCACCTCGCGCCTCCCGCTTGCCTTGCAGCGGGAGGAAAGCCTGACCCGGACGATCGGGGAGGCTGCCGCGAGGCGAGGTTTCCTTGGCTGAGACAAAGACGCGGGCCCGTTCCCCTGTCCTTACCTCTGCTCCATGGGGACGAACTCGCATTCCTCGGGCCCGCAGTAATCCCCCACATATTCCGAGGAAGGCCGGTACAGCACCGGCTTGGAAGAGGCCTCCGCGTGCTGCTCCTCGATGATGTGGGCGGCCCAGCCGGCGACTCGGGATATGGCGAACACCGGAGTGAAGAGATCCACGGGAAAGCCCATGGAGTAATAGACCGAGGCGCTGAAGAAATCGACGTTGGGGTAGATGTCCCGGCCCTTGCGCTCGGAAAACGCTTCCCGGGTTTTGTGCTCCAGCTCCTTGGTCATTCGGTACCAGGTCGTATCCCCCATTCGTTCCCCCAGCTGCCTGGAAACGGGGTCCAGGATCTCCGCACGGGGATCCATGGTCTGATACACCGCGTGGCCCATGCCCATGATCTTGCCCCCGCTGTCCAGAGTCCGTTGCACGTAATCCCCCACCGCATCCACGGATCCGATGTGCATCAGCGTCTGCATCACCCGGGCGTTGGCTCCGCCATGCAGCTCCCCGGACAGGGAGCCGACTGCGGCGGCAACCGCGGCGTACATGTGGGCGCGCGTGGAGCAGACCTCGCGGGCGGCGAAGGTGGAGGCGTTGAGGGAGTGCTCTGCGTGCAGGATGAGGCAGAGGTCCAGGATCCGGGCGATTTCCTCGTCCGGAGTCTCTCCGGTCAGCATGTACAGGGCGTTCGCCGCGTGTCCCAGGTCCGGATCCGGCGGGATGGGCTGCAACCCGTTCCGGATGCGTTCCCAGGCGGCGACGACGGCGGGAAACCTGGCCACCAGGCGGAGGCCGATCCGTCTGGAGGCCTCCTTGGAGGTATCGTCGATGTCCGGATCGTCCGCGGCCAGCATGGGAACGGAGGCCTGCAGCACATCCATGGGCCGGCTCCCCGCGGGCCGGGTTTTCAGGGCGGCGATGACATCGTCCGGCAGGCTTCGAGCCCGCGACAGAGACTCCCGCAGGCGTTCCAGCTCGCCCTGTGCGGGAAGCCGGTCCCACAGGAGCAGGTGAACCACCTCTTCGTACGTCGCGTGCTTCGCCAGATCCTGGATCCGGTAGCCGCGGTAGAGAAGCTTCCCTGTCTCCCCGTCGATGAAGCCGATCCGGGTGGAGGCCACCGGCACTCCCCTCAGACCCGTGTTGACGATTTTGCTGGTCTCTTCCATGCGCGCTCCTCCTTCAGGTATTGGACGCGTTTCCGGATTCGCCGTACAGGATGCGCCGCAGCTCACCCTCGGACATGACACCCTCCTCCAGGGCGACCTCCTCGATGGTGCGTCCCTGTTCCAGGGACTTGGCCGCGATTGCCGCTCCGCGATCATAGCCGATGTGGGGCACGAGATTGGTGACCAGGGCCAGGCTCTTGCGGACATTGTCCTCGCAGCGCTCCCTGTTGGCGGTGATGCCGCGAACGCACCCGCGGGCGAACAGATCCGCGCTGTTGGCCAGAATCTCCGCGGACTGCAGGAGGTTGTACGCCAAAAGCGGGAACATGGTGCACAGCTCCAGGTTCGCCTTTTGCCCGCACACGCCGATCACGGTATCGTTGCCCATGACCTGCGCTCCCACCTGGATCACCGACTCGGGAAGGACCGGATTGATCTTGCCCGGCATGATCGAGGATCCGGGCTGGAGCTCGGGCAGATTGATCTCGCCCAGGCCGCACCTGGGACCCGAAGCCAGCCAGCGGACGTCGTCCGCGATCTTCATCAGGCAGGTTCCCACCGTTTTCAGCACGCCCCCGGTCTCCACCATTGTGTCGCAGGCTCCCTGGTCCTGGAAGTGGTTGGTGGTCTCCGCGAACGGCAGCCCGGTCTCCTCGGCGAGCAAGGCGATCACCTCACCGGCGAAGCCGGAGGGGGCGTTCAAACCGTTGCCCACCGCCGTTCCGCCCAGGGTCAGCTCGGCCAGCCGGGACTGCGTACCCTGCAGCCTCTCCGCGGCGCGAGCCGTTTGCCCGGCGTATCCGGAGAACTCCTGGCCCAGCGTGATCATCACCGCATCCTGGAGATGGGTGCGGGCGATCTTGTGGATGTCCGAGAATTCCCGCGCCTTGCCCTCCAGCTCCCCCTGCAGGAGCTGCAGAGCGGGCAGCAGCTTGTTCCGAATCAGGTCCAGCGCCGTCATGTGGATGGCGCTGGGAATGACGTCGTTGGTGGATTGGCAGCGGTTGACGTGATCGTTGGGGTGGACCGGGTGCGTGGTTCGTTTTTCCCCGGTCAGGATTTCGTTGGCGCGAGTGGCGAGGACCTCGTTCATGTTCATGTTGGTCGAGGTCCCGGACCCGGTCTGGAACACGTCCACAGGGAACTGGTCGGCATGTCCGCCGTCCATAACCTCCCCGGCCGCCCGGACCACGGCCTCTGCCGTATCCTTGTCGATCAGTCCCAGAGAGGCGTTGACCCTGGCGGCGCACTTCTTGATCCGGGCCAGGGAGATCAGGAAGCGGGGATGGAAGGAGAGGTCGCTGACGGGGAAGTTGTCCTTTGCTCTCCGGGTCTGGGCGCCGTAGTAGGCATCCGAGGGGACGAAAACGGTTCCCAGGCTGTCGCGCTCCTCGCGGTAGTCCATGCATCCTCCGTGTATCAAGGTCTCGCCATTCGTTTTCCAGAGAAGCGGAAGGCGCAGACGGCGTCGCTCCGCCCCAAAGAAACCCGGGCACTCGTGAATGCCTACGTGACGGCATTATCCCTGTTCCGGGCCCCGCATCACCATCAAGCGGATTTCGGTCATCTCCTGCATGGCGTATTTGACGCCCTCCCGTCCGAGCCCGCTGGCCTTGACCCCGCCGTAGGGCATCATGTCCGAACGCCAGGCCGGGACCTCGTTGATCAGGACCCCGCCGACCTCGAGCTCGTTCCAGGCGCGATGGGCCCGGGGCAGATCCCTGGTGAACACCCCGGCCTGCAGGCCGTAGTCGCTGTCGTTGACCTCCTCCAGGGCGGTGTCGAAATCGGTGAAGGAGGAGACGACGGCCACCGGCCCGAAGACCTCCTGGCAGCTCACCTTCTGTGTCCGGTCCACGTCGGCCAGAAGCGTGGGCTGCATCATCACGCCGTCCAGGCCGCCGCCGCAGAGCAGCCGCGCTCCGCTCTCCAGGGCCTCGTCCACCCAGCCCTTAATCCGTCGGGCCTCCTTTTCGGATATGATAGGACCGATGAATGTCTCCTCCTCCCTGGGATCGCCCATGCGCAGTTGCTGCGCGGATGCGACGAGCTTATCCACGAAGGCGTCGTACACGCTCTCCTGCACCAGAATCCGCTGCACACTCACGCAGCTCTGGCCCGACTGGTAGAAGGCCCCGAAGTTGACGCGGGCGGCCGCATCCTCCAGGTCCGCAGTCTCGTCCACGATGCAGGCCGCGTTCCCTCCCAGCTCGAGCTGGACCTTCTTCCTCCCCGCGCGGGCCTTGAGGTCCCAGCCCACGTCCGGGGAGCCGGTGAAGCTGAGCAGGGAGAGACGCTCGTCCTCGGTGAACAGGCGCGAGGCATCACGGCTGCAGGGCAGAACGGAGAACGCGCCGTCGGGCAGGTCCGTTTCGGCCAAGGTCTCTGCAATGATCAGGGCTCCGATGGGAGTCGCACTGGCGGGTTTCAGGACGAAGGGGCATCCGGCGGCGATGGCCGGAGCGACCTTATGGGCGGCCAGATTCAGGGGGAAGTTGAACGGGGTGACGAAGGAGCAAGCCCCGGCCGGAACCCGCTTCCAGATCCCGGCGTGGCCCGTTCCGCGCTGACTGCGGTCCATGGGAAGGAACTCCCCGCCCAGGCGCACGCTCTCCTCCTCCGCGATCTTGAAGGTCTCGATGAGCCGGGTCACCTCGCCCCGGCTGTGCTGCAGCGGCTTGCCCGCCTCCACGCACAGGGCCATGGCCAGATCCTCGAAGCGCTCGGTAAAGCGGTCCACGCAATGACGGAGTGCGGCCTGACGCCGGTATGCGGGCAGCCCGCGCATGGCCTTGACCGCTCCTGCGGCTCGTCCGAGGGCCCGGTCCACGGTTGCCTCGTCCGCCAGGGCCACCCTGGTGGCGGTTTCCCCGCTGTACTTGTCCCGCACTTCGAGGTCGGTGTTGGGCTGTTCGGCCTCGTTGCCGACGTAGAACGGATACGTCTCCTTGAGCATGGCTCACTCCTTACAGTCTGCAGGTCTTTTGCCGAAGCTCCTCGAAAAAGACCCTGACGTTCTCCGAGTAATCGATTGGGGTCTCGATGACCTGCACTCCGGACCGGTGCAGACAGTCCCGCAGCAGATCCGGCAACTGACCGGGGCCGTCGATCCTGTGTCCTACCGCGCCAAAGGATCGAGCGAATCCGACCAGGTCGGGGTTTTGGAAATCCAGGCCGAAGGCGGGCAGCTCCATCCCAGTCTGCTTCCACTTGATCATGCCGTAGGCATCGTCCCGGATGACCAGAACAATCAGATCGAGGCCGAGACGAACTGCTGTTTCCAGCTCCTGGCAATTCATGAGGAATCCGCCGTCGCCGCACAGGGCCATAACGTGCCGATCCGGATGGATGAGCTTGGCGGCGATGGCCGAGGGGAGCCCGGCTCCCATGGAGGCCAGCGCGTTGTCCAGCAGCACGGTCCGCTCATCGTAGGCCTTGAGGTTCCTTGCCACCCATATCTTGTACATCCCGTTGTCCAGGACAATGATCGGGTTATCCGGCAGGGTCTGTCGAATGTCGGCCACGATCTTCTGAGGGGTGTGGGGGAAGCTTGTTTCGTCGTATCCAGTGTACACGTTGGCCTCGATCTCATCCTTGAGGAGCTTGAAATAGCTGGAATCCTGCTTTTCGCATGGCTCGACCGCATCGGTCAGCTCCCGGATACTCTCGGTGATGTCCCCGATGACCTCGTGCTGAGGGAAGTAGACGTCGTCGATCTGGGCGGGGGAGTAATGGATGTGGATCACCGAGGTTTTGTCCCGGCGCTGCATGAGAAAGGGGGGCTTCTCCGCCAGATCGTGGCCCACGTTGATGATCAGGTCCGCCTTGTCGATGGCGCAGTGGACGTAGTCCTCCGAGGACAGGGCCGCGGTTCCCAGATGCTGCTCGTGCCGCTCATCGACCACCCCTTTTCCCATCTGGGTGCTGAAGAAATACATGCCCGACTTGTCCACAAACCCCCGCAACGCGGCCGACGTCTCTTTCCGATCAGCCCCCGCTGCGATGAGCAGGAGGGGACGCTCGGCCCTGTGGATCATCTGCACGGCGATGTCCACGGCCTCCCTGCTGGGGGCTGGGTTATAGACCGGGGTAACTGCGTAGGGACGGGCCTCGGTCTCATCCCCGGCGATATCCTCGGGGAGCTCCAGATGAACGGGGCCGGGTTTCTCCTCCCGGGCAATCCGGAACACGTCGCGGATCAGCGAGGGAATGCTCCCCGCGTTGACGATCTGTTTGGTATACTTGGTCACTGGCTCCATCATCCGCACCACATCCAGGATCTGGAAGCGGCCCTGTTTGCTGGTCCGGATGGGTTTTTGTCCGGTGAGAAATAGCACGGGCATGCCACCGAGCAGGGCGGAGGAAGTGCTCGTGACCAGGTTGGTCGCGCCCGGACCCAATGTGGACAGGCAGACACCGGGCTTGCCTGTCAAACGTCCGTAGGTGGCGGCCATGAATCCGGCCGCCTGCTCGTGGCGGGTCACGATGAACTCGATGCCGGCCCGCCGGATACCCTCCAGCAGATCCAGATTCTCCTCGCCGGGAATGCCGAAAACGGTGTCCACGCCCTCATTTTTCAGACATTCCGCCAGCAGTGCGGCGCCGTTCATACCGATCCTTTTTTCTTGAAGCGCGAATGACTCCGAGCAATAGGCGATGCGGCAAGTTGGGCCTTTGGGGAAGCTATCCCGCCTGAGATCGACTCATCCCGCGTGGATGAAGCAATGACACCGCCTTTTTCCCAAGCCAGTGGATCACTCCGGGCCTTTGCCGAGAAAGGCGCTGTCATTCGAAACATCGGCCGGAAAGCGTGGAGGCCGCTTCCGAGCGGATAGACCGTTTCCTCGGAGGCATCCCAGATCCGATGTCATTGAAAATTTTTCCTAATTATAATGTTCGAAAAAAATGATCTTCGCGTCAATGCGGTCAGCAAAAATTGTGCACAAATTCCGGCACAGCGGTTTCTCGGGAGGGAACGGATCGCTCCAGGATGGCTCGCAAGAAGCGGGACTCATTTGACGTGGATCAAGGAATCGCACGCATCCTGGGATATCATTGGATCGCTGCTCTGTGACTTGCCCAACCGACACCCCATAAGGACTCTTCCATGTACAGGATTGAGATTTTGGCCTACGGGTCCCTGCGCCATGAGATGGACAGCGCATCAAGCGTGCTGCGTGAGTTTCCTGCCAGGGATGAGCTGCCCCTATCCGACCTCCTGAATGAGCTCAATATTCCCCAAGACAGGGTACAGCTGGTTATGCTCAACAACCGGTCGGTCAAAATGGATGCGCGCGTTCGCACAGGGGACAGGGTCGCCCTGTTTCCTCGGGAATATCCAGTTTTCGTGGACTGGAAGGACTATCGCTCGGTGTGAAGGCGAAATTGATCGGAAGGCTCACGGGAACCCAGAAAAACGGCGGCACGTTCCGATCATCCCCTGGGTGCGCTGACCAGAGCCTCGCCATCGAGGACTGTTTTGCCCTCCTGGTTGGTGCAGGTGGTCCTGAGCCGGACCCTTTGCTTCTCCTGGAGAAGCTCCACCACTTCCACCCGTGCGGTGATGGTGTCCCCGATATACACAGGAGCCAGGAACCGCATCTCCTGCTGCATGTAGATCGATCCAGGGCCGGGCAGCATGGTGCCGATCACTGTGGAAATGAAGGAGGCCGTGAGCATGCCGTGGGCTATCCTGGACCCAAACGGTGTGTCCCGGGCGTATTCCTCGTTGACATGGGCGGGGTTGAAGTCTCCGCAAATGCCGGCAAAACCATAGATATCCGCCTCGGAAACGGTCTTGCCGAATTCAGCGGCCTCCCCTACCCTGAGCTGTGAGAAAGGCTTGCCTTCCATGTTCCTTCTCCTTGTTGTTCCTGTTTGGTATAACCCTCATTCCCGGCCCGACCCGGGCACAACCAAGCATACAATGCCGCGAGGCAATTGCGGGTGGACGCTGAAGCGCGGGGTTCATCCCGGGTTTCACCTGACGGGATACTGAGCACCGTATCGACATTCCCGCACCACGTCCTTGGAGGCAAGGTTTTCATGATGCGTCTTCTGTCCGGAGCAGCAGCAAGTTCACCTCAAAGGGTACCAACAAGGCCGTGGTGTATTATGAACCCCGGCGAAGCGCTCCACCCGCTATTGCCTCGCGAGTAACTTTCCGATAAATCAACAAGTTAAGCGTATTACTATAAAAAAGCCGAGAGCCTCTAGGAGTCCTCCGCTATGGATGCGATTTTCCGAAACAGAGGCTTCAGCCCGGGATACATCCTTTTGTAGACCCTGGAGTAAATCCGGTGATACGTCTCGTGTGCGGCGGGGTCCGGCTCAAACGTTTTGCTGACACCGGTCATCCCCTTTATGGCGTCCTCGAAGCCGCTGTAGCGGCCCAGACCCACCGCGGCATTGATCGCCGCCCCCAACCCGGCTGTTTCGTAGACATGGGGCCTGCTTGCGGGCAAACCGAAAACGTCCGCGGTCAACTGCATGACCCTGTCGCTCCGGGAGCCGCCTCCCGCAACCATCAAGCGCGTAACCCTGCGGCGGCTGCGCCGTTCCAGCTGCTCCTTGCCCTCGTTCATGGAATAGGCCAGCCCCTCCAGTATGGCCCGATAGACATGGGCCCGGGTGTGCACGTCCCTGAAGCCCACCATTGCTCCCCTGGCTTCCGGTCCGGGCACTTTCACGCCCGGAGTCCAATACGGCAGGACCGTCAGCCCGTCGGCCCCAGGCGGAATCCGGTCCAGCATCCGGTTGAGGAGCTCTTCCGGTGCGACCCCTTGCTGCGCAGCGCTTTCCGTCTCCGGGTGGCCGAGCTGCTCCCTGAACCAGCTCACCAGCCAAAATCCCCGGAAGTTCTGGACCTCCAGGGAATAATACCCGGGAATGGCAGCCGGATAGGGAGGAAGAAATCGCGATGGCTCCACATACCTGCGGCTGATCATATTGATCGTCGCCGTGGTCCCGTATCCCAGGCAGGCCTGTTCCTCTGCGGTGCATCCCGAACCCAGCACCTCGCAGGCCTTGTCCGTTGCCGAGGCGATCACCGGAGTTCCCCGAAGCAGCCCTGTCTCCTCCGCAGCCCTGTCGCAGACACCGCCCAGCACTTCACCCGGGGCAACAAGCTCGGGAAGCATGGATCGGGTCACCCGCATGGCCCTCCACTTCCAGCTCCTGGCCCCGGCCCAGGCAAACCGCTTGTAGTCGAAGGGCAGATAGGCCACCAGGTTGCCGCTGGAATCCCTGTATTCCCCGGTGAGCTTGAAATGGACATAGCCGGAAAGGAGGAGGTATTTATACGTTCTCTCCCAGATTTCCGGCTGATTGGCCGCTATCCAGTTATCCGCCGCCTTGCTCTGGAAGAGGCGCACGGTCTTGCCCACGCCCAGAAGCCCAAACAGCATTCTCCAGGCCGGACCCACCGAGGGGATGGCTTCGGTCCGCCTCTGATCCAGCCAGATGATCGCCGGTCTCAGCGGCCTGCCCCGCTCGTCCAGGTTGACCATGGTGGTCCTTTGCGTGGTCACCGCCATACCCGCAATATCCGCTGGATCCACGCCCTCTTCGCTCCAGAGACTGTTCAGGGCCTGACAAATGGCTTTCCAGAAATATTCCGGATCCTGTTCCGCCCAACCCGATCTGACCGAATAATAGGGCTGCAGGGGCACGCGGGACTTGAACAGAAGATTGCCCCGGTCATCGAAGATCATGGCCCTAACGCTCTGGGTGCCATTGTCTACGGACAGGATGTAGGGCTTGTCCCGCATGCGCTGAACAACCTCGCCTGAGCTTTATCGATTACCGCATTTGACCAGAAGCTCAGCGTTTACCGGGATGGCTTTTCGCCATCGTGACCGCGATCGCAATCGGAAACCGGTTGCTCGACGCGCAAAGAGCTGAAATAGCTCCAAGCGCCACGACATATTTTTTTTGTATGAAAATGTTTCCAATAGTTTGAATTATATGGAGATACAGCGCG
>CAYNCR010000038.1:0-14774 GCA_964395575.1 uncultured Desulfohalobiaceae bacterium | reverse complement strand
GGCGTCCAATGCCGGGAGGGGCACACGTTGAGCGAATTATGCCCGCGAGACAACGTATGTTTTTATCGTACACTTGGCATCGCGGATATCACCGTCGCTACCGGAAAGGTTTCCATATCGCGGACTACAAGGGCGCGCCTGTTTATGAAACACGGCTTCAGCGCACATCCCCGTCTCCTCGCGCCTGACAATTTCACGTAATAATTCAACACCTTGGACACTTTTTCATACAAAAAGATCTTCACGGACGGCTTTCATGATGAGCACTCAACGCCGCA
The DNA here is from genome assembly GCA_964395575.1 of uncultured Desulfohalobiaceae bacterium. GTDB lineage: Bacteria > Desulfobacterota > Desulfovibrionia > Desulfovibrionales > Desulfothermaceae > JAIPDU01. The sequence continues at coordinate 14,496 of CAYNCR010000038.1, read as the reverse complement.
TCGAGATTCTAGTCGGGATATTCGTTCTCCTCTGCCTGATCTCCGCAGGGTATCTGACCCTGCAGCTGGGAGATCTCAATGTCTTTAGCTCCGACTTCAAGCAATACAGGGCACGGTTCAGCGAGGTGGGCGGTCTTGTCGAGGGAAGCGAAGTGCGGATTTCCGGGGTCAATGTGGGCCGCGTGAACGACATACGTCTAGACCGGGAGCGCTTCGCAGTGATCGTTACTTTCGGGGTCGAGCAGGGGATCAAGCTGAGCGACGACACGCTGGTCTCCGTCAAGACGAGGGGGTTGATCGGGGATAAGTACCTCAATGTCTCACCCGGAGGTTCCGGGATCTATCTCGAACCCGGAGACATGATTATCGATACACGGGCGCCGGTGGACATCCAGGATCTGATCAGCAAGTACGCCTTCGGCGAAGCGGGGGAAGGGGAGTAGCGGGTCACTCCCCAATCTTCCAGTTGCCGATCCGCTCCAAACAGCTAAAACCCCAAGGATGTGCGTATGCGTATCGCATTCAGTCTAGCACTCGTGCTCCTGGCCACTGTGCTGCTCTTTCCCGGCAAGGGAATGGCCGCGTCCCCGCGGGAGGCTGTGGATTCCTATATCGGGGATGTGCTGCAGACTTTCCAGAATTACAGCGGCGCGGATCTGCAGGAGAACGCCGAAAAGCGCAAGGCGTTCAAGGAGGAGCTCAGCTCCCTGGCCCGGGATGTGTTCGCCTATCGAATCATGGTCCGCATGAGCCTGGGCCGCTATTGGGCCGACTTCAGCGAGGAGCAGCAGGACAAGATGGTTGATCTGTTCGTGCGCGTGATCGAGGACAACTACTTCGGCAAGCTCGTGGAGTCCATGGACCAAGTGGAGAGCTATTCCAAGGACATGATCCGCATCACCGGGGAGACGGCCTTCTCCTCCAGAAAGGCGGAAGTCCGGTCCGTGATCCAGTACCAGGACAAGGAGATCCCGGTGAACTACCGTATGCTCTCCCGCTCGGAGCAGGGCTGGCAGGTCTACGACATCCACGTCGAGGACGTGAGCCTGATCAGCAACTATCGCAGCCAGTTCCAGGACCTCTTGAACAGGAAGTCCCCCCAGGAAGTGATCGAAACGATGCAGCGGAAGGTGGAAAAGGATGAGACCCCCGATCTTCTCGAGACGGAGTAAGGGTGTCTTGTCCGCAAGGGGGTGGCCGCGGTGCTCCCGGCAGCGTGTCTGTCTCTTCGGGATTGCCATCTGTCTGATGCTGGTGCTGGCCGCTCCGGCTCCGGCGCAGGACGACGACGGGGCCTCTGCCGAGGACGAGCTCCTGAGCGAGCTTGAGGAGGACTTCGCATCCCAGCCCACGGTGGCCGATCCCCTTGAGCCGTACAATCGGCTCGTGTTTCGCTTCAATGACGGGCTTTACACCTATGTGCTCATACCGGTGGCCGACGGGTACAGGGCGGCAATGCCCGAGCCCTTCCGCAATGGCATTGAAAATGTTTTCGACAACGTCCGCTTTCCAGGGAGAATGGTGAATCATCTGCTGCAGGGACGCCCCGTGCGGAGCGGCCAGGAGGTTGCCGGGTTCGTGGTGAATACCCTGTTCGGGTTCGGCGGCCTCCTGGATCCGGCGGAGAGCATTTCCTGGCTGGGCCCTCCGGACAAGGACACCGGCACCACGCTCGGGACCTGGGGAATCGGGCAGGGCGTGTATATCGTCTGGCCCGTGCTCGGGCCGAGCACGCTCCGCTCCAGCGTCGGAATGGTGGGGGACTACTTCCTGGATCCGCTCTACTACATCGAGGACGAGGAGCTGGGATGGTGGCTGACCGGTGCGGAGAACCTCAACAATCTCCCCTCTCGCATGAGTCGCTACCAGGATATGAAGGATTTCGGGATCGAGCCCTACTCCTCGGTCAAGGACGGATACGTGCAGTACAGGCGGGAAAAGATCCGCAAATAATCTGTATAGTTGTGCGACGCAGGCACAACGAAGCAAGCCAATGCCAACGAGGCGCGCTCCCCGGACTCCGCCTCGTTCGGGAATGATCGATCCAATCGAGCCCGTTCCCCGGTTGAGAGACAAACCCGCCGCCAGATGCGGCTCAAAGGAAAGCACAAGGCGCTTCAGGCGCCTTTTTTATTCTATGCAGCAACAAGACAGCATTTCCATCGTCGGGGCAGAGCAGCACAATCTCAAGAGCGTGGATCTGGAGATTCCCAGGAATCAGCTGGTGGTCATCTGTGGCCCGAGCGGCTCGGGAAAATCCACTTTGGCCTTTGATATCGTCTATGCCGAGGGGCAGCGCCGCTACGTGGAATCCCTTTCCGCGTACGCCAGGCAGTTCCTGCCCCAGTTGGACAAGCCCAAGGTGGAGAAGATCGAGGGGCTTTCCCCGGCCATCTCCCTGGAGCAGCACGCCGGGTCCAAGAATCCCAGATCCACCGTGGGCACAGTGACCGAGATCCACGACTACCTGCGCGTGTTCTTCGCGCGCCTCTCCACACCCCACTGTCCGCAGTGCGGCGATGCCATTCAGGCCCTTGCACCGGACGAGATCGTGGACGCGGTTCAGGATCTGCCTGAACAGAGCCGATTCATGCTGCTCGCCCCCCTTGTGGACGGAGAGAAGGGGGATCAGGTCGAGTTCTTCAAGAAGCTCCGCGGACAGGGATTCGCCCGGGTTCGTGTGGACGGGGAGGTGCACAGGCTGGAGAGCCCCCCCGAGCTGGACCCCGAGGCCCCGCACAGCGTGGAGGTCGTGGTGGACCGGCTCGTCCTGCGCGGAGAGATCCGCAAGCGGCTGGCGGATTCCCTGGAGCTCGCCCTGCGCATGGGCGAGGGCAGGGTGGTGGTGAACCTGGTGGAGGACGGGGATCTTGTGTACACCACTGAGGCGATCTGTCCGCGCTGCGACATCGGCCTGCCCAAGCCCAGCCCGCAGCTTTTCTCCTTCAACAGTCCGCAGGGAGCCTGTCCCAAGTGTTCCGGGCTGGGCAGCAGGGAGTTCTTCGACCCCCTTTTGCTGGCCCCCAATCACGGCCTGAGCCTGGAGCAGGGCGGGATCATCCCCTGGAAGAAAAAGAAGGCTCTGGCCAGATACAGGGATGAGCTGGACAAGTTGGGCGGAAAATGGGGATTCGATCTGGACACCCCGCTCAAGGATTTCTCCTCCGGGGCATGGAACGCCCTGTTTTACGGGGACGGGGGTTCGAAATGGCCAGGTGTGGTGGGGCTTCTGGACGCGAGCCTCGACTTCGGACGCATCTGGCAGGACGAGCTGGCCCGCTTTCGCCGCAGCATGCCCTGTCCGGCCTGTAGCGGGGCCCGTCTCAGGCCGGAGTCCCTTGCCTACCTCGTGGAAGGGTCTAGCATCGGTGACGTCTGCTCCTGGTCCATTCGCCGGGCCCTGGAGTGGATGCGGGGACTGGATTTCCAGGGGATGCGGTGGAGCATCGCCGAGCCCATTCTTCGCGAGCTGACCCACAGGCTCGCCTTCCTGGAGCGAGTGGGGCTGGACTATCTGAGCCTGGAGCGCAACATGAGCACCCTCGCCGGGGGAGAAGCCCAGCGCATCCGCCTGGCAGGGCAGCTGGGCTCCGGGCTGGTGGGGGTTACCTACGTCCTGGACGAGCCGAGCATCGGCCTGCATCCCAGGGATAACGAGCGCCTCCTGCAGTCGCTCAAGGAGCTGCAGGGACGGGGCAACACCGTTCTGGTCGTGGAGCACGACGAGCCCACCATCAGGGCCTCGGATCACGTTATCGAGCTCGGGCCGGGCTCAGGGGCCCGGGGAGGGGAGATTGTGTACGAGGGCGGGGTAGAGGGCCTGCTGCAAAGCCGCGATTCCCTCACCGGCAAATACCTCAGGCGGGAGCTGACCGTTCCCGTGCCGGAGACGCGGCGCGAGCCGAATGGATGGCTGCATCTGAAGGAGGTACGCACCAACAATCTCAAGGGCAGGGACGTGGACCTGCCCCTGGGGGCCATGGTCTGTGTCACAGGCGTTTCCGGATCCGGCAAGAGCTCCCTTGTGGTCGACTCCCTGTATAAGCACCTGGCCCTGAACCGCGGCATCAAGGTGGAGAATCCCGGCCGCCTCGAGGGCATCGAGGGGGAGGAGGACGTGGAGAAGGTGGTCTCCATCGACCAGTCCCCAATCGGGCGGACCCCGCGCTCCAATCCGGCCACGTACACCAAGCTCTTCGACGATATCCGCAAGATCTTTGCCTCCACCCAGGAGGCCAAGAAGCGGGGCTTCACTCCGGGCCGGTTCAGCTTCAACGTGCGCGGCGGGCGTTGCGAGGCCTGTCAGGGGGACGGGCACATCCGGGTGGAGATGCACTTTCTGCCGGACGTCTTCGTTACCTGCGACGTGTGCGGGGGCAAGCGCTACAACCGGGAGACCCTGGATGTGGAGTACAAGGGGCATAACATCTCCCAGGTGCTCGATTTGAGCGTTCGGCAGGCCAGGGAGTTTTTTACCCATCACCCCAGCCTGCGGCGCAGGCTGGAAGTGCTGGAGAAGGTGGGGCTGGAGTACATAAGCCTGGGGCAGCCCGCCACCACCCTGTCCGGCGGCGAGGCCCAGCGACTGAAGATATCCCGGGAGCTGGGCAAGCGGAGCCTGCCCCGCACGCTCTACATTCTGGACGAGCCCACGACCGGATTGCACATGCACGAGGTGGGCAAGCTCATCCAGGTCTTGCGGGAGTTGGTGGAGAAAGGGGCCACAGTGGTGGTCATCGAGCACAATCTGGACGTGATCCGCGCCGCGGATTGGATTTTGGATCTGGGCCCGGGAGGCGGCGAGTTCGGCGGGTACGTCGTCTCCCGCGGCACCCCGGAAGAGGTGGGCAGCGATCCGGATTCGCCCACCGGCGAGTTCCTGCGGGCCTATAAGGGGGACAACTAGCGACTGGTGTCCTTCGGAGATCGGTGAGTCAGTGTGTCGGTCAGTGAATCAGTTTGTCGGTGAGTCAGTGTGTCAGAAAGTCAGATGTCAGATATAGGATATCGGACGTCGGATGTCTGACGTCGGATCTCAGATGTCGGATCCCCGTGAGAACAGGATTCCTTCCCAGATCTGCTTATCCCTCCCTTTCATCACTTCTCAAACCCTAAACGGGAAACCCAGAACGCAGAACGGGGAACCCTGAACGGGGAACGGGGAACGGACGTCGGACGTCGGTGTGTCAGTGTGTAGGTGTGTCGGTTGTCGGACATCGGACATCGGACGTCGGGCATCGGATGTCGGACGTCGGACGTCCGATGGCCGAACGCTGAACCTTGAACGGGGAACGGGGAACGGTGAACGCAGAACGGGGAACCTATGAACCGTTCGAAACCAGATCCAGGCGCAGCTCGATGGTTTCCGGGTCGTCCGGGCTGGTCTGGATCCTGAAGCCGAACTTCTTGCCCAGGGCCTGCATGGCCCGATTCTCCCGCATGGTGTAGGCCACCATCTCCCGGGTTCCACGATCCCGGCAAAAGCGCACCATCTTGTCCATGAGGGTGCTACCCAGCCCCTTTTCCTTGATGTCGGTGCGGACCACAATGGCGAATTCCGCGCTGATATTGTCCGGGTCGAAAAAGGCCCGGATCACGCCGATGGTTTCCTGTTCTCCGCTGTCTTTCTGCCGCGTAACCACGAAGGCCATCTCCCGGTCGTAGTCGATCTGGGTCAGCTGGGCCAGCTGGGAGTGGGTGAACTCGTGGACCAGCCCGAAGAAGCGCATCCGCAGATCCTCTTCGGACAGGCTGTTGATGAATTCCTGATGGATGTGCTCGTCCTCGGGACGGATGGGCCGCAGGAGGACCTTGAGGCCCGAGGGCAGGGTGACCTCTTCCTCGAGGTGTTCCGGATAGGGCTGGATGGCCAGCCTGGATGGACCGGACAGCTCCGTGGGCCGTACCTCGATCTGGGAGTCCACTGCGAGGGCGCCTTCGGAATCCCCCAGCAGGGGGTTGATGTTTACCCCGCAGATTTCCGGGATATCGATGAGGAGCTGGGAGAGCTGGACCAGCACAAGCCTGAGGGGATCCTGGTTGACCCCGCTCTGCCCCCCGTGCTCCTCGAGGAGCTTGTGGATCTGCGTCCGCTGCATGAGCTCCTTGGCCAGGCTCATGTTTAGCGGCGGCAGGCCCACGGCGATATCCCTCCAGGCCTTTGCCGCGGCTCCACCCTGCCCGAAGACGATCACCGGTCCGAAAAGGGGGTCCGTGGCCACTCCGGCAATCAGCTCCCTGGCATCCGGCCGCCTGGCCATCTTCTGCAGGATGAACCCCTGGATGTTGGCCTCGGGACGTAACCCGTGGATCCGGCTGAGCATGCTCCGTCCGCTCTTGCGCAAGTCTTCGGCGTTTTCCAGATCCAGGGCCACGCCACCCATCTGTTGCTTGTTGGGAATGTCCGGGGAGAGGATCTTGAGGGCCACGGGATAGCCGAGCTCCCGGGCCAGAAGCTCTGCCTCCTCCAGATCCTCCGCGATCCGTGTATCAACCACCGGGATGGCGTAGGAGGACAGGACCTCCTTGGTCTCGGATTGCCCCAACAGGGTTCGCCCTTCCTCCATGGCGTTGCGCACGATGGCCCTGGCCGCGCGAGAGTCGGGAGTGAATTCCCTGGGCACGGAATCGGGCGCTTCCATAAGGGCTTCCTGATTGCGGCGGTAGCGCACCATGTCCATGAAGAGCTGGGCCGCCTGGTCCGGGGTCTCGTAGGTGGGCAGTCCCGCCAGCCCGAAAATGCGCCTTGCTTGTTCCGGGTCCTGCTCGCCCAGCCACACAGTGAGGACGTTCTTCCGGCTCCTGCCGATGGAATTGACCACCGCTCCGGCGATATCCTGGCTGGAGGCGAAGGCGGTGGGCACGTGGATGACCATGACCGCATCCACCCCGCGGTCCTTGAGCAGGGTTTCAAGACAGTGGGAGTAGGTGTCGCTGGTGGCGTGGTCCATGACCCGCACCGGATTGCTTCCCGGAAAGTTCTCTTCGTGCCATCCGCCGAGCTCGCCGATGGTTTCCTCGGACAGCTCCGCCATACGCCCGCCCTGCCGAATGAGGATGTCCCGGGCCATCACCGCGGGACCTCCGCCGTTGCTCAGGATGGCCAGGCGGTCGCCGCGCAGCCTCCTGGAGCGGGCCATGGTCTCAACCGCATCGAAGAGCTCCCCCACGTCTGAGACCCGGAGCATTCCGGCGCGCCGGAAAATGGCGTCGTAGATGTCGTCCTCGAGGATCTCCGTGCCTCCGGGGAGCAGGTTAATGGCGGGGAGCTCGTTCATGGAGCCGCTCTTGATGGCCACAAGCGGCTTATTCCGCGAAGCGGAGCGGGCGGCGGAAATGAATTTGCGCGGGTTGTTGACCTGCTCGATGTAGAGAAGGATAGAGGCGGTGTACGGGTCACCGCCCAGATAGTCGATCACGTCGGCGAAATCGATGTCCGCGCAGTCGCCCAGGGAAATGAAGCTGGAGAAGCCGATTCCCTTGGCCTGGGCCCAATCCAGCACCGCGATGCCCAGGGAGTCGGACTGCGAGACGAAGGCGATCTGGCCCTTTTGACTGGGAACGTGGCCGAAACTGGCGTTCAGCCCGGAACGGGGCACGATCAGGCCCAGGCAGTTGGGCCCCAGCAGGCGCATGGAGTAGCTGCGGGCCAGATCCATGGTGGCCTGGCGCAGGGTGCGGCCGTCCTCAGTTGTGTCCTTTTCCAGGTCCGTGCTCATGATCAGAACGTTCATGGCTCCCTTGCGGCCGAGCTCTTCCATGAATCCGGGCACTGTTTGCGGCGGTGTGCAGATGATGGCCAAGTCCGGGCTCAGGGGCAGCTGCTCAACACCGGAATAGGCCAGGATGCCCCCTACAGCCCTGTATTTGGGGTTCACCGGGAGAATAGGGCCGGAGAATTCCTCTCTGAGCAGATTGCGCATGACCACTGAGCCTATGCTCTTGGGACGGTTCGAGGCGCCGACCACGGCGACTGAACGGGGACGGAACAGGGCGTTGAGGTGTCTCAGGCTCATAAACTCTCCATGCGGGGATGCTTCCTTCGACCAGAGGGGCTCCGTAGAGGAGGCGATAGTCGAATGAGTGTTTCATTCCTTATTTGTACCTGAGGCAGGACTCTGGATCAACTGCTTTCGCAAAAGAGGCGAAAAAATGTGAAATCCGGTTGACAGGATAAACATTGTTTGTCATACAAAAGGTAAGGATGGAAAAGTAATACAAATTTTTGTGACGAACTTGGTCAAACCGCGAGAGGGGGGCCTATGGCAGAACAAGAATCCAAGTACTATGACGTCACCCTGCAGGAGGAAGAGTACTACTATCCTCCGGTTGAATTCATCGGGCAGGCCAATTGCACCGATCCAAGCATTTACGAGCGATTTGGTCTGGAAAATTATCCGGAATGCTTTGAGGAACACGCGGAAATGCTGGAGTGGGATCGGTATTGGCACACTGTTCTGGACACCAGTGACGCGCCCTGCTGGAAATGGTTCGTGGGAGGCCGTCTCAACGCAAGCTACAACTGCGTGGATCGGCATTTGAAAGAGCACCGCAACAAGACGGCCATCTATTTCGTTCCCGAGCTCGAGGAGGATCGCATCCAAAAGATCACCTACCAGGAGCTCTACCGCAGGGTAAACGAGACAGCTGCCGTTCTCCGGGATTTCGCGGGACTCAAGGCGGGGGACCGGGTAACCCTGCATCTGCCCATGACCCCTGAGCTGCCCATCACCATGCTCGCCTGCGCCCGCCTGGGGGTGATCCATTCCGAGGTGTTCTCCGGATTCAGCGGCAAGGCCTGCGCCGACCGCATCTGGGACTCGGAGAGCGAAGTCCTCATCACCATGGACGCCTATTACCGCGGCGGCAAGCTCCTGGACCACAAGGAGAAGGCGGACGAGGCGGTGGAAGCCGCGGACAAGCAGGGCCAAAAGGTGAATAAGGTCCTGATCTGGCAACGCTATCCCGGAACCTACTCCGGGGCGCCCTCCACCGTCGAGGGGCGGGACTACTTCATGAACGACCTCCTCAAGCAGTATCGCAACGCCGAGGTCGATCCCGCGTCCATGCCCGCGGAGGACCCCCTCTTCCTCATGTACACCAGCGGCTCCACGGGCCGACCCAAGGGTTGCGTGCACAGCACCGGAGGGTATCTCTCCTACGTGGCCTGGATGTCCAAGTACGTTCAGGACATCCATCCCGAGGACGTGTACTGGTGCATGGCGGATATCGGCTGGATCACCGGCCACTCCTTCATCGTCTACGGTCCGCTGGCCGTGGGCGGCAGCACGGTGATCTACGAGGGCGTGCCTACCTATCCGGACGCCGGACGGCCCTGGCGCATTTCCGAGGAGCTGGGGGTGAATATCTTCCACACCTCGCCCACGGCTATTCGCGGGTTGCGCAAGGCCGGCGGCGATCTCCCCCTGCAGTACAACCATCATTTCAAGCACATGACCACTGTGGGCGAGCCCATCGAGCCCGATGTCTGGCGCTGGTACTACGACGTTGTGGGCAAGGGCAAAGCGGTGATCGTGGATACCTGGTGGATGACCGAGACAGGCGGTTTCCTCTGCTCCAGCCTGCCAGCGGTGGATCCCATGAAGCCGGGGAGCGCCGGTCCCGGTCTGCCGGGGATCTATCCGGTTATTCTGGATGACGAGGGCAATGAGATCCAGCCCGGGGAGAACAGGGCTGGGAACCTCTGCATCCGCAACCCCTGGCCGGGCGGCATGATGACCATCTGGAAAAACCGGGAGCGCTACGTCAAGACCTACTATGCGCCGTACAACAAGGACCCCAACAGCACCGACTGGCGCGATTGGCCCTATATGGCCGGAGACGCGGCGATGATCGCCTCGGACAACTATGTCCGGATCCTGGGCCGCGTGGACGACGTGATCAATGTGGCCGGTCACAGACTGGGCACCAAGGAGATCGAGTCCGCCGCCCTCACCGTGGACGAGGTGGCAGAGGCAGCGGTGGTATCCGTGCATGAGGAGGTCAAGGGCGAAGTCCCGGATCTCTATGTCTCCCTCAAGCCGGGGGAGGAGCCTACTGAAGAGCTGGCCGGGAAGATTTCCGGCGCGGTCTCCGATGTGGTGGGCAAGATCGCTCGCCCGGCCCATGTCTACATCGTGGCGGATATGCCCAAGACCCGTTCCGGCAAGATCATGCGCCGTGTTCTGGCCTCCATATCCAATCGCAAGGATGTGGGGGACGTGATGACCCTGGCCAATCCTCATATTGTGGAGGAGATAAGGCAGCAAGTGCAGGGCTAGCCGAAGCGTACACCCCCGAGGCCGGAGCCGCGCGCTCCGGTCTCGGGCTGTTGTGAGACCGAACGGTGTCGCAGAAAAATCACTCGAATCTCGAACAAGGGAGGGGGAAGATGACTGCTCGGACCGGGTGCAGGGCACCTCCGAACCAGTTTCTGCGGGCTCGGAAATAAAGGCACGCGCGTTTCAACCAAAAAAAGGAAACAAGGAGGAGGCCAGGCAATCATCGAGCCGGGGCATCGATCCGGAATCCCGGCGAAACACAAGGGAGGGGGTGCCTTATGGAAATGGAAACTGCCGGAAACACATGGGTCTGGATCTTTCTGGGCCTGTACATCATCTACTGTTTCTACTGGGGTCTGCGGGGCTACTTTACGGAAAGAACCTCGTCCGGGTACAGCATCGGCGGTCGCGGGATTCCCATGATCGCCTTCATGATGGCCGCGACAGCGGCCTCATTCAGTGGCTGGACCACCGTGGGCCATCCGGGCCTGATCTGGATGTCTGGTCTGGCCTATGCCTTCGCCTCGTTCTACGTGCTCACCATCCCCATTACCGGAACCTTTTTCGCCAAGCGGAACTGGATGCTGGGCAAGCGCTACGGCTTCGTCACCCCGGGTGACATGTATGCCTATTACTACAAAAACGAGGGCGTGCGCTGGCTGGTGGTGCTCACCGCAGTGCTCTACGGGATCTTCTACTCCGCGGTGCAGCTCATGGCCGCAGGCGCCCTGTTCCAGTGGGTCACAGGCTACTCCAGCACCATAGGCGCCGTTTTCCTCGCGGCCATCGTGTGGTTCTACGTCATGACCGGAGGGCTCAAGGCGAGCACCTGGGTCGGGGTGATCCAGATGATCCTGCTGGTCTTCGCCATCATCATCATCGGCGGGTACACCCTGCACCACTTCGGCGGCTGGAGCGAGTTCAGCGCGCGCGTGGCGGACATGGACGAGAGCATGCTCCAGGTTCCCGGGTTTGCCAAGCTCACCCTGTTCGGGGGCTCCTGGACCTCGCTCATGATCCTGACCTACATGTTCGCTTTGATGGGGATTCAGTCCTCCCCGGCCTTCACCATGTGGAACTTCGGGAACAAGAACCCCAAGCCCTTCGCCTGGCAGCAGGTGTTCATGTCCACCTTCATCGTGGGCTTCTGCCTCTTCTTCTTCACCGCCTTCCAGGGGCTGGGCGCCGCCATGCTTGACGGAAACGTCCTTCCGGAGATCGCCTCCGACGGGGACGTGGTCCCCATGCTTATGGCCAAGTTCCTGCCGCCCTTCGCCCTGGGCATCTGCTTCATCGGCCTGATCGCGGCCATGCACTCCACCGCCGCCCCGTACATCGGCACCGCCGGAACCATCCTCATGCGCGACGTGTGGTGGCTCAAGGTCCGCAAGAAGAAGGGCGGCCACGCGGAGCAGATCTGGGTCAACCGCTGCTTCGTGACCATCATCACCATTATCGCCCTGGCAGTGGGTCTCACCTCCAAGGCGGCCCTGGTCATGCTCGGCGGGTTGGCCACGGCCTTCGGATTCATCATGTACATCCCGCAGCTCGGCGTGCTCTGGGGCCTGCGCTGGCCCGGCTGGGGCACCTTCGTGGGCATCCTGGTGGGCATGATCATGGTCTACCTGACCTATAGCGTGTTCAAGTACCCCCTGACCATCCACTCCGCCGGCTGGGGCACGGGCGTGGGCCTGCTCTTCGCCTACCTGGTCCGGCTCATGGGCGTCAAGGACGACGAGAGCGCCCTGGAGCGGCAGCGGGAGCTCCGGAACTGGATCGACAGCGTGGAGGCGCCTTCACCGCAGGGCCGGTCCTGGCGTAACGCCATGAAGATCGTGGTCCCGGTGTGGTACATCTTCGCCATCGGGCCGCTGTGCCTCATCGGCAACAACGCCTTCAGCTTTGCCGGATTCCCGCCGCTGTGGTCCTGGCAGATCGTGTGGTGGATCCTGGGCATCATCATGATGTGGGCCCTTGCCTTCAAGGCGGAGATGTCCTCGGTGACCGACGAGGAGATCCGCCGCCCCGCGGAGGAGCCCTACACCGTGGTGGAAGAGACCACGTAACAGCAATCCAGGGGGAGGAAGCCTATGCGAATGGAAGATATATGGATGGTTGTCTGCGTCGTCTTCGCCATCCTGTGGGTCATCTTCTTGGGCGCGGGTGGCTTGAGCTGACGCCTCATCCGGCATAATCCGGGCAGTTCCTTGTTGCCCGCTAGAACATGAAAGCAAAGGAGCGGTGTCATGCGACCGCTCAAGGGCGTATCCGTCGCGCGTATCGGGAGCTTTCCCTCGGCGGATGCGCCCTTTTTACGTGGCCGTTGTTTGGGTCCAAAGATCTCTCCCGTTTTGGCCGATAGGCCAGTTGAAACGGAAAAGAAGCGTTGTTGGCCGGGTTCTCCGTTTAGGGTTCCCCGTTCCCTGTTCAGCGTTTCTGGGTTTGGGGCGTACGGTGGCAGTCTCGATCCCGATGCCCCATTCGGGACAGTGAGGGACGCGATCTGCCCGGGGAGCAGGAAGCTCGGGCAAGGCGGATGATTCAGAAACAGCGAAGCGGATGGAAGCAATGAATCTCAAAAAGAAATACTGGGTCTTCTCCCTGGGCTTTGTGGTGTTGACCCTGGCCTTCCTGGCCGGAATGGGCGTGTATGTCTGGCAGGGGCTCCCCGGAGAGGTTCGGGAACAGCTGTCCCGGACGCCGGACGATCTCATCGCCCCTTTCTTTCTGGGGGGAAGCCTTCTGCTCATTATCCTGCTTTTTTTCCTCAACGAGATGTTCCACAGCTATATCCTGCCCCTGGACAGGCTCACCGAGGACAGCAGCCTGGTGACCGCGGTCAATCCGGAGCACGGCATCCATGTTCAGGGGTGTAAGGAGATCATGCAGCTCGCGGAACGGATGAACGAAGCCGCGACTCAGATGCGCCAGATGCGGGATCGTTTGGAATACGGCTCTGGAGAGGAAAGCGCCCTGTTGTTGCGGGAAGAGGCCCTCATGCTGGACGCACTGAACCGCTTGCCCCAGGGAGTCCTGCTGGTGAACGCCTGGAACCAGATCGTTTTTTTCAATATCCGGGCGCTGGACATCTGCGCGGATATCGTTGGCGAGGACGGGGAAGGGGCCTGCAGCCAGGCCTATGTGGGGCTCGGCCGGAGCCTTGAGGCTCTGCTGGGGCCGGAAGTCGCGCAAAATGCGGGAGAAGCGGCTGTTTCCGGTCGGGCCGGGGATATGCAGCCAGGATCCGTGAGGGAGCTGGATGCGGATATTCTCCGGGGAATGGGAATACGCGCCGGTGTTGCGCCCTTGGATGGTCAAGGGCAGCCAAATGGGGCCTTCTTCCTGTATCTCGAGCAGCAACAAGGGGAAAAGGATGCGGCTCACGACGCGGAGCGGAGCTGCCGTTGCGACTCGTCCGGCGTCTGTACGCTTCACGACGACATTCCCCCGGAGCTCGCCGGTCCTTCACGGCTGGATCCCGGTCTGCTGGATGAACCCGTCCCCGGACCTCCTTTAGAGGATGTCTCCCTGCGGCGATTGCCCTGCACGATCTTCGACCTGGAGACAACGGGGCTGGATCCCAAAGGGGGGGACGAGATCGTTTCCGTCAGCGCGGTGCGGGTGATTCGGGGCAGGATTTGCTCCGGGGAGACTTTTCATCAGATGATCCGGCCCTACGGAAGCATTTCCGCGGCCTCCGAAGGTATCCACGGGATCAGCGCGGACATGGTCCGGGACAAGCCGCGTTCGGATCGGGTGCTGGCCGACTTTCGCTTCTACTGTCGAGATACGGTCCTCATCTCTCACTGCGCGGAGTTTGACATGCTTTTTCTGAGGCAGCAGGGACAAAAGGTGGGACTTGAGTTCAACAATCCCGTCCTGGATACTCTTTTGCTCGCCGCAACCGTGCTTACCAGCCGCAAGGATCAGACCTTGGAGGCAACCGCCAGGAGGCTGGGTGCGGGCATCCACAGCAGGCACTCCTCGCTCGGGGACGCCCTGACCGCCGCGGAGATCTATCTCAAGCTGATTCCCTTATTGGAGCAACAGGGGGTGCACACCCTGGGGCAGGCCAGGGAGGCGAGCAGCAGAATGCAGCGCTGCGTGGACTATTCCCGGATTCCCAAGCTGTGCAATATGCAGGGTGGTTGAGCGTTCTCCGTTCCCCGTTCTGCGTTCTGGGTTTCCCGTTTAGGGTTTGAGAAGTGATGAAAGG